>JAFOTA010000104.1 GCA_017421145.1 Treponema sp. | reverse complement strand
GTATCAAACTCAACTTTAAAAGCTTGTTTCCAAATCGCAAAAAATGTTACGTTTTCGCCTGTTGCGGTGTATTCTGTAATGATTTCACCGTTTTCTGTTAAACTCCAACCTAAAAACTTATAACCGTCTTTTTTCATGCCCTCACCTGAGGGTAAGGTGATTTTTGTGCCTTTTTCAACGGTTTGAGGCTCTGCGGTTCCTGTACCGCCCAAGATGTCAAAGGCACCGAGCGGACGACACGGAAACCGAAGAGTTTCATTCTGTCGCTTGGGTCGTGGGTTCTAAGGCAATTGATTGCACAGCTGCTCGGCTGGCTTTTCCAACATCCACCGCAGAAATATCTTTCGGTGTCAAGTGCATCCCAGCACCATTCGTAGACATTTCCGCTCATGTCGTAGAGACCGAACAAATTCGGAAATTTTGTACGGACTTCATGCGTTCTATCCGAACTATTGTACCTGAACCATGCAACGTCAGACGCGGCATTGCTTCCTGAATAAACGAAATTCTCGCGGGCAGATGCGGCAGTCACCCACTCGGAAACGGTCGGGAGCCTGAATCCATTTGCACGGAAATTGCATTTAGGTTCATCGATAAGAGCTGTGTCTTCCCCAGGTTTGTAGCCCCACGCGCTCACATCTGATTTTCCGCAAAAATAATAGCACGGTTCATAAAAATATTTTTCGCTCAGGCGGTTGCAAAAATAGATTGCATCATACCAAGAAACAGAATCTACAGGATTGACATCGTCTTCAAAATAGCTCGGATTGAAATCCATGACTGACATCCATGTTTTTTGAGTGACCGGTGTCGTCATCATTTCAAATCCGGGAATCCGTGCAGATTCAAAAAAATTGTTACTGATTTTTCTGACGGGCTTATTCAAAAACGAAAACTTATTCAACGGAATCCTGTTTCCGCATTTATGACAGAACACGGCATCCGAAACCACGGACACACCGCAGACCGGACATTTTACTTCATCAGCAGAATTAGTTTGTGTCGTTCTATTATAAATATCCGCAAGATTATCAAGGATAAATTCCATGGAATCGCGGATGGACAAAATCGATTCATCAGAAACTTTTGAACCGAAAAATCCGGCAGTTTCAAAAATCAGCATTATCTTTTTTTCTTCAGGCGAAAGAGATTCCGGTTCCACTGCATCCGGAGTTTTTTCCTGTCTGACCGCTTCCACAGCCTTGATTATTTTTTCAATTGAAACGTCCATCGCATCCCTCCTTGCATAAAAAAACATTGAAGACGAATTCTTAAAGCTACTTTATATTATTGATGAATTTCTTGTAAATTTCAACTGATATGTACATACCCGCTCATGTGTTGCATTTATCTATGTTTTTCATGCCGAAACCCTGATAAACAAAAGTACTGTAAAAAAATTTGATTTTGCAATAAAATGTTCCAGATGAAAAGATTCATTCCGGCACTAATCTGCTTTGGATTTATTTTTTTGATTCCTCTTTTTCCGCGTGAAATAGATTTTCCGGTTTCAGGTTTGCTCACCGTTTCCGAAGAACCCGTCATCGTAAAAGCTGATTGGCAGGACTCTTGGTTTTTCGGATCATCTTTTTCATACAACCACGCCCTGGCAAGGATTGCGGGAATCTTTTCAGAAATTTCCTATGCCGACATCACATCAGATCCTGAATCCAATGTTTTGAAAACATCGCTTGAATCGCTCGGCGTACAAAAGCAAAACATCGACATGCATTATGACTTGGATTATTCGATTCCGGTTTACGGCACTCATCAGGCGGCGTTCAGCATTGCATCAAAAGAAATCAGCAACGGAAAACAAAAAAAAGTCCTTGTGTTCATAATAATCCGCGGGACACCTTATGTTGCAAGCGAATGGATTTCAAACCTGAACATAATGGAAAGCGGTGAAAGTCAGGATTCAGTCCACGAAGGATTTTCAAAATGCACCGAACAGATTTACAGCATGCTCATTTCCTATCTTCTCAAACACAAAATCGATCCCGACAACGCGGCATTTTTCATAACCGGTCACAGCCGTGGAGCTGCGGTTTCAAATCTGCTTGGAGTAAAACTTTTTTCAGAAAAGATTGCGGACAAAAAAAATATTTTCGTCTACACGTTTGCATGTCCGAACATGATTCAGCAGAAAGAAATCATCGATGAAAATGAAACGGGATTTATCTGGAACATAATAAATGCAGAAGATGCAGTTCCGGCACTGCCTCCTTACCGTGGCAACTGGTATTTTCAAAAATACGGGCACACAAAAACAATAGTCAACAGATGGAGCACAGACAAAAAAAACTATGATGAAAATTATATTCCAAGGATGAATTTCTATTACAATAAATTTCTCGGACGAGATTACCAGCCTTTTAAAAGCGGATCTTTTGTCCAAAGCCAGTCAGCTCGGATCGTAACAGAAACATTCAGGACAATACAAGATTATTACAAAAACATTTTCAATATTCCGGAAATTGCAAAAAACGTCATGAAATCTATTTTTCCGTCGAATAAAAAAGAAAAGCCGAAAGATGAAAACTGGTTGATATCTTTTATCAACATGCTGATGGGCAACAGACTTGAAAATCCGTCGCAATGCTTTACTGACATGCATGCAAGCGAAATGTATCTGGCATGGGTTCTGGCACTGAACGAAAATGAACTTTATTCACAGACAGGAAGCTATCAGATTATGCTGAGCGGATTTTATGAATGCGCTGTTTTTGATGAAAATGAAAATCTGGTCGCTCAAATTCTGGACGGTGCGATTCAATATGAAAAAACAAATGAACCTATTGCCCTGATGCAGCTTCCGGGAAAAAGATCTGTAATCGGTTTTCCAACAGATGAAAATTTTACGGTCGTAATCAACAAGG
>JAFOTA010000103.1 GCA_017421145.1 Treponema sp. | reverse complement strand
AGTGCCGCAAAATGAAGTCCCTTGAGCTGTTCGTACCATGCCATGAATTCTTCGATCTTGAGCTTCGTGAAGCCGTAGTAGTTCGTCGGATTTTTAGGATGGTTTTCGTCAAGCGGAAGATACTGCGGTTCACCGAAAACAGCCGCGCTTGATGAGAACACCATGTTGAGGCAGTTGTTTGCGACCGCCGCATTCAGTATGTTCATTGTTCCGCTGATGTTGTTGATTGAATATTTTTCCGGCTTTATCATTGATTCGCCTGCCGCCTTGAATGCCGCAAGATCAATGAACGCATCGAATCCGCGTGCGAAAGCATCGTTTATTTCTTCCTGATGGAGTATGCTTCCTGCAATGAATTCGTTTTCCGGAAAGAGATTCTGAATCAGTCCGCTTGAAAGGTTGTCAAAAACGGTGACAGTATGTCCCTTTGCCATCAGCTCTTTTACGACATGGCTTCCTATATAGCCCGCGCCGCCTATAACCAAAACTTTCATGTTGCCTTCCTGTCGGGATTTACCCTGATGTATAAGGGAACCGCTGATTAATACGGGAAGCATTAATCAGCGGTTCCCTGCAATTTCTCGTAATTCTTTATACTGTAAGGAATTACTGCGAAATTGCGGGTTTTATGGTTAACACTGAATGAGCATACGGGGTATGCTACCCGCTTTCGGATTATTCAGTGTTTCCTAAGTTATGTGCCTGCAAAAACACATGCTTTCACAGGCACGTCCGATTTTTTTAGTTTATGTGGGTCTTCTTCAAGTGCCAGATGTCGCGCACGTAGTCTTCGATCGTTCTGTCGCTTGAGAATTTTCCGCTGTTCGCAATGTTGATCAATGTCTTTCTTGCCCAGCCTTTTTTGTCAGCATAAGCTTTGGCAACCTTTTCCTGAGCCGCAACATAAGCATCGAAATCTGCCAGTATGTAGTAGATGTCCGGTCTCTGTCCTTCGACTCCGAAAACAAGAGAATCATGCAGTTCGCGGAAGAGTTGTCCCGTCTTGTCGTAGGTCTTTCCGTCCACAAGCTGGTTTACGATTTCTGCAAGATACGGGTTCCTGTCAAGGTATTTCTGAGGATTGTAGCTGTGCTCTTCATTGATCTTGATGATTTCATCTGCCGTAAGACCGAAGATGAACGCGTTGTCCTTTCCTGCCGCCTCAACGATCTCTATGTTCGCTCCGTCAAGGGTTCCGAGAGTAAGCGCTCCGTTCATCATGAATTTCATGTTTGAAGTTCCTGACGCTTCGTATCCTGCCGTTGAAATCTGCTCGGAAACATCGCTTGCCGGGATGATTTTTTCTGCAAGTGAAACGCGGTAGTTTTCGACGAACACAACGTTCAGCTTACCGCGGACACGCCTGTCGCTCACAATCTTTTCAGCAACCGTGTTGATCAGCTTGATGATTGACTTTGCGCGGCGGTATCCGGATGCGGCCTTTGCACCGAATATGAACGTGCGTGCCGGAGGATTGAAATTCGGATCCTCGACGATGCGGTTGTAAAGGTACATGATGTGGAAGATGTTCAGAAGCTGTCTCTTGTACTCGTGGAGACGCTTTACCTGAGTGTCGAAAATCGTGTCTGAATCGATCAGTACGTTCTGTGAATGCTTCAGGTAATTGGCAAGCTTGTCCTTGTTGTTCTGCTTTATCTGGATCAGCTCGTCAAGTGATTCTTCGTCATCGGCGAACTTTTCCAAATCCTTGAGCTTCATAAGATCCGTTTCCCAGCCATGTCCGATTCTCTTGGTGATGAATTCGGCAAGCTCCGGGTTTGAGCTCAAAAGCCAGCGTCTCTGGGTTACGCCGTTCGTCTTGTTGTTGAACTTCTGAGGATAGAGGGTTGCCCAATCTTTAAGTTCCTGTTCCTTCAAAAGCTTTGTGTGAAGCTCCGCAACTCCGTTTACGCTGAAACATGCGTGTATTGCAAGCCATGCCATGTAAACCTTTCCGTCATGGATGATTCCCATGTGGTTCTGCTTTGCATAGTCGCCCGGGAATTTACCGCGTACCTCGAACATGAAGCGGCGGTTGATTTCCTCAACGATCTGGTAGATGCGCGGAATAAGGTTCTTGAATGTTTCGATAGGCCACTTTTCAAGTGCTTCCGCAAGGATAGTGTGGTTTGTGTATGCGAATGTCTTTGTTACGACGTCCCATGATTCGTCCCAGCCCACGTTGTATTCGTCCATGAGGATTCTCATAAGCTCAGGGATTGCGACTACCGGGTGAGTGTCGTTCAGCTGGATTACATGGTAGTTCGGGAATTTGGAGAAATCAGTTCCAATCTTGCGCACATACTCATGAACCAGATCCTGAAGTGAAGCTGACGTGAAGAAGTACTGCTGACGGAGCCTGAGTTCCTTTCCCATAGGGCCGTTGTCGTTAGGATAGAGGACGCGGCTGATGTTCTGTGCCTTGTTCTGGTTTTCCACCGCGCGGTTGTACTGCATGTCGTTGAACAGCTGGAGGTCGAATCCGTTCGGGCTTGAAGCCTGCCACAAGCGGAGCGTGTTCACAGTGTTGTTTCCGAATCCTACGATAGGCATGTCATAAGGCGTTGCGGTGACTTCTTCTGCATTTTCGATGTAGAATCTGTCCTGTCCGTCCGGTGTCTTTCCGTATTTGATTTCTCCGCCGAATTTGACGGTGACTGCAAGGTCGCTTCTCTTTACTTCCCACGGGTCGCGGTGCTTGAGCCAGTTGTCCGGGAATTCCACCTGCTCGCCGTCGATGATGTGCTGTTCGAACATTCCGTATTCATAGCGGATTCCGTATCCGTGTCCCGGATATTCAAGCGTTGCAAGTGAATCGAGGAAACATGCTGCAAGTCGTCCGAGACCTCCGTTTCCAAGGCCTGCATCCGGTTCTTCGTCTTCGACAAGGTTGTATTCCAAGTCCATGTTTTTAAGGACTTCAATAACCTTATCCTTTATTCCCGCGTTGATAAGGTTGTTGCTCAGTGCGCGTCCCATAAGGAATTCTGCGCTAAGATAATAAAGCTGCTTTGTTGAGGCTGCGTCGTATGTCCGGCGTGTTGCCATCCAGTTGGGGTTGATGATTTCAAGGGCTGAAGCGCTCACTGCATCAAAAAGGTCATGCTTGCTGGCTTGTGAGATGTCCTTTCCGTACATGCGGCGAAGGCGGTCTTCAAGGTTCTGCTTGAATTTCTCTGCATCAAATTCCATAAAAAATTCTCCTTGGTTGTTTTTACTGGCATTTTCCGGAAACTCCTCAACCCCGGAAGAAACCAATTCGGCAATATCAAAAAACTTCGGTTTTAAGATACGCACTTTTTATTTTAAAACATGTTCCATACATATTGTATAAAACTTGTAAAAAAATCTCTATAACCTGATGCCCCGTCCGGCTATTTTGCCATAAGGACGATCAGTGAATTCGGCGGTATGACGTAATGTCCCTGTGAAGGAAGCGGCTCCGGCTGTTCTTCGGGAACTATCGCATCATCATCGTCTATTGAAGTGTCTGCCACACGGTACCATTTTTTCGTTTCGTCCAGAATCGTCGGCAGTGTGACAAGAACGTCCGCACGGTCTGAGTTGGCCGCTATGTAGAAATCATTGTCAGGCTGTCCGTCTTCATTCTGGCAGTCCTTTCCGCTGAGCGTGAATGCAAGGAACCTTGAAAGCGTGTTCCAGTCAGGATTGCTTCCGTCGGTGTCGTACCACTGTATGTCGGAAACTCCGTTTTTCATTCCCTGGAAAAAGTTTTCGCGCCTGAATACTGGGTGCTTTTTCCTGAGGTTTATCGCACGCTTGGTGAAATTCAGTATTTTTTGGTTCGTGCCTGCGAGAGTCCAGTCAAACCATGAGATGTCGTTGTCCTGGCAGTATGCGTTGTTGTTTCCCTGCTGACCCCTGCGGAATTCATCGCCTCCAAGGATCATGGGGGTGCCTTGCGAAATCATCAGCGTGAGAATGAAATTCCGCATCTGCTTGTTGCGCATCTTTTCTATATGAGGATTTCTTGTAGGACCTTCATAGCCGTGGTTGTAGCTCCAGTTGGAATCTGTTCCGTCCCTGTTGTCCTCGCCGTTTTCTTCGTTGTGCTTTCCGTTGTAGCTCACCAGGTCGTTCATTGTGAATCCGTCGTGGCATGTGACGTAGTTGATTCCTGCATAAGGCTTCCTCAATCCGAAAAGATCGCTTGAACCGGCTATCCTTGTTGCTGCCCCTGTGGAAACATGCTCATCCCCGCGCCAGAATTTGCGGATGTCGTCCCTGAATCTGTCGTTCCATTCGCTCCATCTTGTTCCGGGGAATTCACCGAGCTGGTAGGAACCGCCTGCATCCCATGGTTCTGCAATCATTTTCGTGCTGTGTAGTATGGAATCTTCCGTGATTGCTTCCACTAGAGGCGAAATCTTCATGAGGGAACCGTCTTCGCGCCTGTTGAGTATTGAGGCAAGATCAAAGCGGAATCCGTCGATGTGGTAGTTTATGACCCAGTGCCGCAGGCAGTTCACTATGAATTCTATTACGACCGGATGGTTCGTGTTCACAGTGTTTCCGCAGCCTGCATAATTCATGTAATATTCCTTGTGATTGTAGACAAGCTCATAATAGATCGAGTTGTCGAATCCCCGGAAATTCAGGGTTATGCCGTGTTCGTTACCTTCTGCGGTATGATTGAAAACCACGTCCAGAATCACTTCAAGCCCGGCCTTGTGCATTTCCTTGACCAGACGCTTGAATTCATTCACGCATCCTCCGGGGGTTTTGTCGGCGGCATATCCTGCTTTCGGGGCATAGAACGAAATGGTGCTGTAGCCCCAGTAATTTTTCATGCGCTCACCGGTACGCGGATTTTCGTTTGAGTTTTCATATTCATCGAATTCATGTATGGGAAGAAGCTCCACGGACGTTATGCCCAGATCCTTGAGATATGGAATCTTTTGTATGAAACCGTCGTATGTGCCCGGATTTTCAACTCCTGACTCTTTTCCTGCCGTGAATCCTTTTGCATGGACTTCATAGATTATTGAACGCGAAACAGGAAGATTGAGCGGTTTGTCGCCTTCCCAGTCAAAATCATCATGATCCACGACCACGCATTTCGGGAATTTGAACTGCTTCCTTGATTCCGAAAGCTCTATGTCTATTTTGTCTACCGGAGTGCGGTAGTTTGGCGGCAGATTGTGGAAAACCGAAACTGCCGTGATTGCGCTTGCACAAGGGTCGAAAAGAAACTGATTTACGTCGAATCTGTGGCCTTTTTCCGGTTCAAACGGTCCGTCCACCTGATAAACGTACAATGTCCCTGCCTTAAGTCCGGGAACAAATATGTGCCATATATCGCCAGTCCTGTTTTTTTTGCCGTCAAGTTCGATTGAGGCATACGGTTCGTTATCATCCTGGGTCTTGAAAAGATTGAGGATAACTTTTTTGCCGTTTCTGCTGAATACGGAAAAATTAACGCCTTCTTTGCTCAGTGTCGCACCAAGAGGATATGGCGAGCCGGTTAAAGTTTGCAAATCGTCCATAAGGAAACATTATATCAGATTTTTATGAATTTTTCTATATGGACATCCCGAAAAACGCATTTTCAATCACTTTTTTCACTGGCGGCGGGGTTTTGTTTTTTTTCTCAAAAAGTGTGTCCGGGGTTTTAGGGACTTTCCCCTCAAAAATGACCTATAGCAGAAACGCAATTTTTTTTCTATAATATTGGCTATGAATAATGAAGAATCATCTACGGTCAATAAGAAATCGGGAGTTGTTTCCATAATTGGCAGGCCTTCTGCCGGGAAATCCACTTTTTTGAATACGGCGAGCGGGGAGAAGATAAGCATCGTTTCGTCGATTCCACAGACTACAAGGAACGCAATCAGGGGCATAGTGAACATTCCGGACGGGCAGCTTGTTTTTATCGACACACCGGGGCTTCACAAAAGCGAAAAGAAGATGAACCTTAAGCTTTCAAAAATAGCTTCCGACCAGATTGAGGACAGCGATGCAATCCTTTACATTATAGATTCGACCAGGGAGTGCGGTGACGAAGAGGAAATGATTGCTGCCCTTGCACGTCCATATGCGGAAAAGCTTGTCATAGCGGTCAACAAGATTGATGACGTACATTCACAAAGGGAAGGCGTCCGCGATTTTATTTCAAAGTGGTTCAAGGATTTTCCTGAAAAAAGGATTTTTGAAATCAGTGCGAAAGGAAACCAGAACGTTTCGGATGTACTGAATGCACTTTGCGAGCTTTCACCGGAAGGTCCGCTTCTTTATCCAGAAGAATATTATACGGATCAGGAAGTTGAATTCAGGATTTCCGAAATCATAAGGGAGCAGGCGATCAACAGGCTTGAGCAGGAAATTCCACATGCGCTTTATGTTTCAATCGAGGACATGCGTATGGCGGGCGAAAACCGTCTTGACGTGCGTGCGGTTATATATGTGGAGCGCGAAAGTCAGAAAGGCATCGTAATCGGAAAGGGTGCTTCAATGATAAAGGAAATCAGAAAGGAAAGCATGAAAGTCTGCCGTGACATTTTCCCTTACTGGGTTTCACTAGATCTTCAGGTCAAGGTCGATAAAAACTGGCGGCAGAAAGACAAGGTTTTGGACAAGATACTGAAATAGAATTTTTTAACAGATTTATAAAATGGATTTATAAATATAGGTAATATGAGGTAAAAAATGGCTGTAAAAATCATACTGCTGGTTTTGTTTTTTTCCGTTTTCATTGTGGTCGGAATCCTTTGCCGGAAAAGCACGCGCAACGTTGACGGATTCGTTCTTGGAGGGCGCACTGTAGGTCCTTGGCTTACTGCTTTTGCCTACGGGACTTCTTATTTTTCCGCCGTAATTTTCGTCGGTTATGCCGGACAGTTCGGATGGAGTTTCGGAGTTGCTTCCACATGGATAGGGCTTGGAAATGCGTTCATCGGTTCTCTTTTGCCTTGGGCAATCTTGGGCAGGCGCACGAGGATTATGACCCAGCATCTTGGTTCAAAGACCATGCCTGATTTCTTCGGTCAGCGGTATGGTTCCACAGGATTGAAAATAGCGGCTTCTGCAATCACGTTCCTCTTCCTTATTCCATATACCGCATCATTGTTCAACGGGCTTTCACGCTTGTTCAGGATGGCGTTCAACGTGGATTATGCGGTCTGCGTAATCGTCATGGCGGTGCTTACTGCAATTTATGTAATCATCGGAGGATACATGGCGACTGCAATAAATGATTTCATACAGGGCATAATAATGCTTGTCGGAATCGTTGCGGTAATTGCGGCTGTGCTTTCAAG
Organism: Treponema sp.; assembly: GCA_017421145.1. Next base: position 21,392 of record JAFOTA010000103.1, on the reverse strand, counting down.
AAACGGTGGATTCATGGGTTCCATAATCGAGCTTTCAAAGGTTGAGTCGGATGTCATGGCAGGAGGATATGCTTCGTTCTTCGGTCCGCAGCCTTTCTATCTGCTGATCGTCATCCTTCTTACTTCGCTCGGAACATGGGGACTTCCGCAGATGGTCGGTAAATTCTATGCAATCAAAAGCGAGGAGTCAATAAAGATAGGAACCGTCATTTCTACTTTCTTTGCAATAGTCGTTGCCGGCGGATGCTATTTCTTGGGAGGATTCGGCAGGCTTTTCACGACTCAGGATGCCGTTTCAAAAGAGGGCTTTGACTCTATCGTTCCTACGATGCTTTCAGGCCTCCCGGACGTGATCATTGCAATCGTGCTTGTTCTCGTTCTTTCTGCTTCCATGTCCACTCTTTCTTCTCTCGTGCTTACTTCAAGCTCCACGCTTACCTTGGATTTCATAGGCGGGTTCAGGAAGAAAAAAGCGGGTGAAAAATCGAACATGCTTGTCCTCCGTGTTTTCGTTGCGATGTTCATACTTATTTCCGCCGCTATAGCGATACTCCAGGCAAAGTCAAAGGTCACTTTCATCGCTCAGCTCATGGGCATTTCTTGGGGTGCGCTTTCCGGCTCTTTCCTTGCTCCTTTCCTCTACGGGCTTTATTGGAAAAAAACGACCAAGGCTTCGGTTGCTGCAAGCTTCATTTTCGGAACATGCATGATGATTTTCCAGCTTTTGGTTTCTCTTGGTGCGGTAAACGTGGGATCCAACGCTTTCCTGTCATTTGTTTTCAAGAACTCATTGTATTCAGGAGTTTTCTGTATGCTCGCTTCTATGGTCATTGTGCCTGTCGTGAGCCTTTTGACGAAGAGCAGCCTGCCGTCCGGGGTTGACGGAATGTTCTCGTGCTATGACAGAACCGTAACCGTTGCGGCGAAAAACATACTTACGGAATCCGAAGAAAAAAAATAAATGTCATCTTATTATAGGAAAAGGAATTTGTTTGTATGAAAGCAATTAAATTTTTTGTCTTTGCGCTGGCTTTTGCATTCGTTTCGTCCGCGGCATTTTCTTCAACCGTGACCTTTACCCAGGGTAACTGGCAGATTTCCATGAACGATGATTTTACTGAAATCACGATCCAAGGAATCATTGATTGTCCGTATCAGTCCGATGTCGTCATCCCGGATAATTTCGATGGTATTCCTGTCACTGCAATCGCAAGACGTGCGTTCTATGACAGGTCGATGAAATCTGTCGTAATACCGGAAAGCGTAAAGGAAATCGGAAGCGAAGCTTTTTATTATTGCACCGCTCTTGAGAAAATAAGCATACCTGGCGGGATTTCGGTAATCCCTGAAAATGCTTTCGGATATTGCCGCATGCTTTCTGAAGTGGTGATTCCGAATTCGGTAAAGGAGATAGAAAACTGTGCTTTCCAAGGCTGCGCACGTCTTTCTAAAATAACGGTTCCTGATTCAGTTGAAAAAATCGGATACTCTGCTTTTGCTTACTGCTCAGGACTTGAGTCTGCGGTCATTTATTCAGCCGAAAGAATCGAAGGAAGTGTTTTTTATGATTGCCTGAAGCTTGAGACGGTCGTTCTTCCAAAAAATCTGAAATCAATAGGAGAGAAAGCTTTTTCCGGCTGCAAGGTCTTGAAGGAGCTTACTATCCCACAGAGCGTAACTTCGGTCGGCAGGAATGTTTTCAGCGGCTGCAGTGCAATAACTCTTTTGTATAAAATCAGCGTGGCGAAAAAATACAACACCGACGTTTTCTGATTGGATTTTCTGATTAGATTAGATAATTTTGAAAAACCGGGCTGCCTGAATATTGACGGACATCCCGGTTTTTTTATGCCATGAAAAATCTGTTTCCCTAAAGCTTGAACCTGCCCATTTCCGTCTGTATGCTTTGGACTGAGCGTGTGTTTTTCTGGGTGGAAAGATTTACGCTTTGCACTGTGTCCAGAATCTTCGTGGAGCTTTCGTTCATTTCACTGACCGATGCGTTTATGTTTTCTGCTGACTCTTCCATGAGGTTCATCTGTATGACGACGTTTCTTCCGCCTTTGAGCATCTCCTGCACTATCGTCCTTACGTCCGAGCTTGAGTCGTCGATTTTTTTCATCGCTTCGAGAATCTGCTTGCTTCCCTGCGCCTGTTCAGTCATTGCGCTCATGACCACGCTTTCCTGACGGCTGACGTTTTCAGTAAGGTCATAAATTTCCTTGAACTGGTTTTGTACTGAATGGGTGCTTTCTGAAACTCCTTCAATCAGCTCCTTCAAAGAACTGAGGCTTGCGGCGATTCCCTTTCCCTGTGAATTGCTCTGTTCGGCAAGCTTTCTTATTTCATCTGCAACGACTGAAAATCCTTTTCCTGATTCACCTGCATGTGCGGCTTCGATTGCTGCGTTCATGGCAAGAAGATTTGTCTGGCTTGCTATGTTCTGTATGACTGCGGTTGCTTCAAGCAGCTTGGAGCTTTCGTCAAGAATTTTCTGCGAGAGATTTGCGGCATCATCGACTTTTTTAAGGCCTGTTTCCGTAGCGGAGTTGAGCATGTCCGACTGTTCTTGATTTTTTTTGAGGATTTCAGAAACGCTCTGTATGTTCGCGACCATTTCACGGACGGCAGCCGAGCTTTCCTGTACGCTTTCGTTCTGGTTCTTTACTCCGTGGTTCAGGTTGTTTATGCTTGAAAGTATCGAGTGCGTTGCGCCGCTTGCAGATCCGACTATGCCGTTCTGATTTTCGACTTCCTTCTTTACTGCGTCAATGTCCTTGAGGATGTCCTTTACGCTTGAATCTGTGACGACCATGTTCTGCGTAAGCTCGCCGCTTATTTCTGCGGTTGACTGCACGCTTTTGTTTATGCTGTCAAGCAGTGTCTTCGTGCTTGAATAGAATTTGTTTATGTGGGTGATCATCACTCCAAGCTCATCGCGGGATGTTGTTTCAAGTTCCGAGCCTGTGTAGTCGCCGTCTGCAAGTTTCTGCGTGAACGAGTTGATTCTTTTCAATCCTTTTATGATCTCGCCTACGATAAGACCCATGTTTGCTGTGGAAAGTATGAGGCCTGCAATCAGCTGCGGAATCCAGCGCACTACGAATCTGCTTGCGAATTCCGTTGCATCCGTTATGTTATGGTTTCCGTATGAGTTTACTACGACAAGCATGACTCCTGCATAAATTCCCCAGACGATGAGGAATATGTTTATCATGATTCTTATGGCTATTCCGAATTTGATCCTGTTGCTTTTTACCGGAAGGAATGACGATGCCCACTTGGAATATTTCTGGAACCAGAGAGTGCTGAGAGTCGGTGCTACAAGGCATGCCGCATTTACTCCGCAGTACAGGCACCTCCAGTTTCCTGTCTGGATGTTTTTCATCCTTGCGCTGATTATGACGAACACCGGGCATAAAAATCCGAGTGCGACCGGAAATATTATGTTCAGTATCATGTGTGCAGAATATGACTTTGACGCTTCTTCATAGCTTTGTTCTGAACCGTCATATCCTGACACTTTTTTTATGAAAGTCCTGTCCATGAAAATCACTGCCGCCGCGGTAACGGTTATGAAAGCGATCACAGGAATTGAAACCAGCGTGGACATGTAGTCTTTCATGTTCGGAAATATCTGGTTGTACCATACAAGTACGAATGCATAGAAAGACGGTATAATGTAGATCAAGTAATGCAGCAGGATTACCGATGACGGTACGGCATCCTTTTTCAATGCAGATTGATTTTCGTTCATGCTTCCTCCATCTTCAAAACTTTTTCAGAAATATGACGGCACTCGTTTATTCCGTCCATTGCGGAACTGACGATTCCTCCTGAATATCCGCTTCCTTCTCCTGCTGGATACAGATTTTCCAATGATACGCATTCTCCTGTGTCTTTGTCGCGAAGTATCCTTACCGGCGTTGAAGTCCTTGTTTCGCTTGCAATGACCAGTGCATCAGGGCATATGAATCCTTTCATCTCTCCGTTGAAAGCACGGAATGCTTTTTTCAGCCTTGATGAAATCTGTGCGGGAAGCCATGCGTCTATCCTGCTTGGAACCAGTCCGGGTGCATAGCTTGATTTCGGAAGGCTCATGCTTTCCTTTCCGTCCAGAAAATCGACCAGTCGCTGTGCAGGTGCCTTTTGTCCGCTTCCGTTTTTGAACGTTTCTTTTTCGATGTGGCTGCGCCAAAGAAGTCCTGCCAATGCACGGCATCCTTTTTCTTCGGCTTCGGAAATGAACCGCTCCGGTATGTCTTCTGGTCTTGTTTCAACTACTATTGCGGCATTGCTCCATGCGCTGTTACGTCCTGCGGCTGACATTCCGTTTACGACTATTTCTTCCGGTCCTGATGCGCTCGGTACTACGAATCCTCCGGGACACATGCAGAAGCTGTATACGCCCCTTCCGTCCTGCTGGCTCGTAACCCTGTATTCCGCTGCACCAAGATTTTCCGCCGCCTGCATCGAGTGGTAGCGTATCATGTCTATCGTTTCCCTCGGATGCTCAACCCTGACTCCTACTGCGAATGTCTTTGCCTCAAGTGACTCCGGTGATATGCGTGAAATCATGTCGTAAACGTCGAATGCTGAATGCCCCGTAGCAAGAAGCACTGCATCGGATCGGAAATCTTTTTTTTCGCCTGTCTTTGTGTTTTCGGCTATGACACCGGTGACTCTCTTTTTCCCGCCTTTTTCTTCGGTCATAAAACCAGTGCAACGGAAGCCAAAAAAGAATTCGCCTCCCAGACTGATGATTTTTTCTTTCATGTTCTGTATGATTTTCGGAAGCTTGTCGGTTCCTATGTGCGGATGCGAGTCAGTGAGGATTTTTTCATCCGCTCCGAAATAATTGAATATCGAAAGGATTTCAGAAATGTTACCGCGCTTGTTGCTCCGTGTATAAAGCTTTCCGTCGCTGAACGTACCTGCACCGCCTTCACCGAAGCAGTAGTTGCTGTTTGAATCGACCGTGCCTTCAACGCTGATTTTTGCAATGATCCTTTTCCGCACTGGACATTCTTCGCCGCGTTCGATGATTACTGGTTTTATGCCTTTTTCAAGAAGCGTGAGAGCACCGAAAAGACCTGCCGGACCGGATCCTATGATTGCAACTGTTTTTCCGGTTCCTGCATTTTTCCATTTTGGTTCGAACTTTCCTGAGTTTTCTCCGCCCCTGCAGATTTTATAGCGGAGGATCAGCTTTATTTTTCCATGGCGCGCATCGACCGAACGCTTTTCAAGAACGAAGCTTGCACCGTCTGCCGCATCTTTTTCACCGGCTTTTTCGAGTGCCAGCAAAATCTGCTTGTGTATAATAGAAGGATTTTTTTCATCACCGGGCTGAACCGTAATAGAAACTGTCTGAACCATATAAAAGAATTCTACTATAAAATAATCCATAAAATCAAGCGCATGAATCAGTAATCTATTTTACAATTTTTGATTTATGGGTTAAACTGAAATCTATGAAAATGCACACTTTTAAAGGGGGAGTCCATCCCCATGAAATGAAGGAGATGAGCAATTCCTGTGAGATTGCAGATGCATTTCCTTCTACAAAAACGGTGACGATTCCCGTTACGATGGGGGGCGCTCCGAATACCGTGCTGGTCAAAGTCGGTGACGTTGTAAAGCGCGGTCAGATTATTGCAAAAAGCGACAAATTCATGTCAGCCCCGGTTCACGCATCCATTTCTGGAAAGGTCAAGAAAATCCAGAGCTTTATGGTGACAGGCTGCGCGGAAGTTCCCTGCATTACGATTGAAAGCGACGGAAGCGGTGAAACGGATTTTATGCCTCCTCTTGATCCTTTTGCATGCACGAAAGAAGAGGCTCTTGGAAGAATCCGTGATGCCGGAATCGTGGGTATGGGAGGAGCTTCTTTTCCTGCACATGTAAAGCTCAGTCCGCCTCCTGGAAAAAAGATTGATTTCGTTCTTCTCAATGCCGCTGAATGTGAGCCTTATCTTACCGTTGACGAAAGGACTCTTTTGGAACAGAGCGCGAAGGTCGTTGACGGACTCCGTATCGTTGCGAAGATCGTGGGTGCAAGAAGTCTGATTGTGCTTGAAGAAAACAAGGCCTATATAGCGCCTAAGCTTAAGGATGCCATAAAAGAAAGCGGCTGTGAAAAAGAAATGGCCGTTTCAATAGTAAAGACAAAGTATCCGCAGGGATGTGAAAAAAATATCGTCCAGGCCGTTCTCGGAGTGGAGATTCCTTCAGGCGGTCTTCCTGCTGATGCCGGTGCGGTGATAACCAATGTTGGAACCGTATGCGCTGTGTCTGATGCATTCCGTCTTGGTATGCCTCTGATTGACCGTGCACTTACGATAAGCGGAGGTGCGGTTGAAAAGCCGTGCAATATCAGGGTTCCGGTCGGCACTTTGGTTTCCGACCTGATTCCGGAAGTGTTCTCGCTTAAAAAAGATGAGACAGTAAAAGTCATAAGCGGCGGCCCTATGATGGGATTTGCCATGCCCGGCACCCAGTTCCCGATTGCAAAAGGAACGAGCGGCGTCACTTTCCTTACGAAAAAAGAAACATACCTTGTTGACGAAGGCCAGTGCATAAGCTGCGGAAAATGCGTCAATGCATGTCCTATGGCACTTACTCCCGTCCTTATGGTACGCAACGTAAAGTCGGGCGACCTTGCGGCTGCAAAAAAATTCGGTCTCATGGACTGCATCGAATGCGGATGCTGTTCTTTCGTATGTCCGGCAAACGTCCGTCTGGTGCAGAGAATCAGGCTTGGAAAAGGAGCCGTCCGCGCACAGATTGCAATTGAAAAGGCAAAGGCAGAATCAGCTAAAAAATCGGGGGAAACAAAATGACGGATCCAAAGACGAATACAAAAGACATTTACCTTTCATCAAGCCCGCATTTTTGCCTGGGATTTTCAACGCGCACTATAATGCTTGCCGTACTGATTTCACTTTTGCCGGAATGTATCTACGGCGTGATTGTCTTCGGTCTCGGTGCGCTTATGACCATACTTGTTTCTGTCGTAAGCTGCGTGCTGTTTGAATTCCTTTTCCAGAAAATCACAAGGAAAAAGGTTTGCATAGACAATCTTTCGGCTGCGGTTACCGGTGTCCTTCTTGCACTTGTCCTTCCTTCGACTGTCCCTCTCTGGATGGTCGTCATAGGAGCTTTTGTTGCCGTGGTTATCGCAAAGGGGCTTTTCGGCGGAATAGGAAGCAATGTTTTCAATCCTGCTTTGACAGGACGTGCATTCATGTTCATGAGTTTTGCGGCAGCTCTCGGAGCTACTTGGTTCAATCCTGCGTCGGACGTTGACAAATGGACTTGGAACATAGCCCAGAATGTGGATGCGGTTTCTTCTGCCACTATGATGAGCCAGGTGAAATCCGGTGTCGCATTCTTTGATTCAGACACTTTGCTGACTTATTTCTTTGGGAACAGGGCGGGGTGCATCGGTGAAACTTCCATACTCCTCATTCTGATTTCATTCGCATTCCTTGCCCTTTCAAGGATAATCGACTGGAGGGCTTCCGTTTCAATGGTCGGTACTGTTGCGGTCCTCACTTTCTTCTCTTCTTTGATTGAAGGACATGGGCTTGGCGGTTCAGGCTTTGACGTTCTTACTGCTTTGTGTACCGGCGGACTCATGTTCGGTGCCGTGTTCATGATAACCGATTATGCCACTTCTCCGGTGACCAAAAAAGGCCGCTTGATTTTCGGGGCAGGAGCAGGACTCATAACTTTCCTTATCAGAAAATTCGGAGGATACCCGGAAGGCGTCATGTTCAGCATACTGATTATGAATGCAGTCGCACCGTTCCTCAACAATCTGACTGCAAGAAAATACGGTTACGGCAAAAAAGGCCATGCAAGGGCTGACGTAAGAAAAATTGCCGAAGAATACGGGCTTGAAGTCCCGGCATCAGCGGAGGAAGAAAAATGAGCGCTACTGCAAAAAAATCTGACGGAATATGGGACATGGTAAAGCTCGGTCTTATACTGGCGGTTTATGCGGTTGCTGCCTGTACTGTCCTTGCCGTCGTCCATAATGTTACGGCTCCCGTAATAGAGTCCAACAACTTAAAAAAAGCGGCTGCGGCTATGAAAATGGTTTTCCCGGAAGCTGATCAGTTCGAGGCTGCCGATGGTTTCAATGGAAGCACGAAAAGCGGAAATACTGTAATCGGTTCAATCAACCTTGCGAAAAAGGGAGGGGAGATTCTTGGTGCCGTTGCAGAAATTTCCGGTCCGACTTATGACCGCTCTACAATCATGGTAGGTATGGACGTCAATGGAATCGTAACAGGAATGCGCTACCTTGACAACACGGATACCCCTGGCTTCGGACAAAAAGGAAGCGATCCTACCTACAAACTTTCAAGCGGAGAAACTTTCTTCGGTCAGTTTACCGGAAAGGATTCGTCAGAAGGATTCATTGCCGGTGCTACCTTCGATGCAATTTCAGGTGCGACGATAACAAGCAACGGAATCGGCGTGCTCATGGATGACGCTTGTGCTGCAATGACCGAATGTCTTTCACAGGCAAGGAGCGGAAAATAATATGAACAAAAAGATGAGTATTTTTACGAACGGATTGATAAAGGAAAATCCGCTCTTGATTTTGAACATAGGACTTTGCTCGTCATTGGGAATCACCACGTCGATTTTCAACGGACTGGGCATGGGCATGGGCATGACTTTCGTGCTTGTGATGAGCGAGCTTGTCATATCGATTTTCAGAAAGCATATTCCGTCTGCAATACGTCTTCCTGTTTTCATCGTAATCATCGCGGCGTTCACTACGATCGTCCAGATGGTGCTTCAGGCTTTCGTTACGTCCCTCTATGATGCGCTCGGCGTTTTCATTCCGTTGATAGTCGTCAACTGCATAATCATGGGGCGTGTCGAAGCTTTTGCGTCAAAGAACAAAATCAGTGATTCCGTCCTTGATGCTTTGGGCATGGGAATCGGATATACGGCCGTCCTTTTGTGCATTTCATTCATCCGTGAATTTTTCGGAGGAGGAACGCTCATGGCAGGAACCGCATTGAAAGTTGAAATCATACCGGAAAGCTACAGGATAGGAGTGCTCAACAGTGCGCCGGGCGGATTCATCGTTTTCGGATGCCTTGGTGCTTTGGTTCAGGGAATCAAGCTTTCTATAGCCGACAAAAAAATGAAGGCGGAGCAAAAAAGGATTGTAGAAAAAAATCCTGCAAAGGAGGCTGACAAATGAATTTGTTTAGCATTCTGATAAAATCTATGCTGGTGGACAACGTCGTGTTCATCCAGTACCTTGCGATATGTCCGTTCATCGGTATGACAAGCGAGACCGGAAAAGCGACCGGCATGGGAATAGCCACGACTTTTGTAATCATACTTGCGACTGCCGTTACATGGCCTTTGTATAAGTTCATAATGGTTCCTCTCCATCTGGAATTCCTTCAGACTTTGATTTTCATACTCGTGATAGCGTCTTTGGTTCAGCTCGTTGAATTCTATCTGAAAAAATCAGCTCCGGCACTTTACAGTTCAATGGGAATCTACCTTTCCCTGATTACGACAAACTGTGCTGTTCTCGGCGTTACGATCAACTGCATCAGCAAGGATTATAACTACGGTGAAAGCCTTGTGTATGCCGTCGGTTCTGCATTGGGATTCCTTTTGAGCATGGTCGTTATGTCAGGCGTCAGGAGCAAGCTTAAGACTGCGGACGTTCCGAAAGCATTCAAAGGCACACCGATGCTCTATATATGCGCGGGACTTTTGAGTTTGGCGTTCCTTGGTTTTAAGGGACTTATAAAATAGAGCCGGTTTTTCCGGATTTGGGGCTGTGTATTATGGTTATTTTATTTACTGCGGCGGTTTCCCTGGGCGTTGCGTTCGTCCTTGGTCTTCTGCTGGGTCTTTTCAAAAAAATATTTACTGTCAAGGTTGATCCTAAGGTTCAGGCCGTTCAGGACATTCTTTCAGGCGGAAACTGCGGTGGCTGCGGATATGCCGGTTGCGCTGCCTTTGCCGCTGCCGTGGTGAAGGGAGATGCTCCTCCGAACGGTTGTGTTGCGGGCGGTCCTTCAGTTGCAGAGAAAGTAGGGCAGATTCTCGGAGTGTCAGTTTCTGCGCAGAGAAAAGTCACCGTGCTTGCATGCAAGGGAACTTCGTCATGCGCTTCTTCAAAAGGCATTTACAACGGAATAAAAACATGTGCCGCTGCATCTATGTCAGTGAATGGAACCAAAAGCTGTTCTTTCGGCTGCGTGGGATTCGGCGACTGCGTTGAAGTCTGTTCTTTCGGCGGAATCTTCATGGGTAACGACGGCATTCCTGTCGTAAATTACGATGTCTGCGTGGGCTGCGGAAAATGCGTCAAAGCTTGCCCGAAGCATCTCTTCAAAATCATCGACGGCAATCTGAAAGGTTCGGTGGCTCTTTGTTCAAACAGAAGCGACAACAAGCCTTCCATAAAAAAGAACTGCTCGGTCGGATGCATAAAATGCGGAATCTGCGAGAAAAAGTGCCCGGAAAAATGCATCGTAGTGACGGACGGCATTCCTGTGGTGGACTATTCAAAATGCACGAGCTGCGGGGCATGTATAAGCGCATGTCCTGACAAAGTGCTGGATCTGGTTCAGAACATTGTGAACGCATCCTGATATTCTTTCACCGCTTTCTGAAGTTCCGTGTAAATGAGCCGGGACATGTAGAGCGGTGCAAGAGGTCCTTCTTTCGGCAAACTGGCGGTAAGTTTTTCAAGCTGCCTTTTTGTCGGGAAGACAAGCGATGCCGCATCCTTTGCCTTTGAGCTTATTATTTTCGAGTCGATTTCCTGAAGCTTTGCGGATACTGATGCGGCGGTCACCGGGTTTTCGAGTCCTGCCTTACAAAGCTGGAGTCCTTTTTTTGCAAGTGAAGAAAGCTCGTCCAGGTTTTCCAAAAAAGATTCAAGCACCAGATTATAATCAGAACCCCCGTTTTTTTCTTCCGCTGATTTTTCTTCCGCTTTTTTGAAAAATAGATTTTTTGTTTCCGTAAGATCTTCCCGTTCAAGAAGCTTTTTTACCCCGCATGTTTCAATTCCTTTTATCGCAAGGCTTTCGGGCGTGAGCGTGTATGTCTTCTGTCCGTCTTCAAGCGCGGTTGCAGTTGATTTTTCGAACCACCAGGAAAACATGGACATCCTTGAATCAGTGAGGATTTTGTTTCCGTTGAAATCTTCCGCAATCTTCGGGTTTGCTCCGAGCAGCGCATTGATTCCGTCGGTTTCTCCTGTGTGAGTCCGCCTTGAAGTCCGGTGGCTGCGTTCTTCAAACTGGGAGCCGCGTATGTGTGTCTGACGTCCGGGAAATCCAAGGTCCATTCCTGCGATGTATATGTTTTTTGCACCGCATTTACGCGCGAAATCCCATGCCGTAGTGGTGACGCTTCCTCCAGCACCGAGCTGACCTTTTCCGCCGAGGAATTTTTCAAAATACTGCCCGATCGGAAAAAGCGACGAGCACATGACCGTTTCCCTGCAATTGAACCTGAAAACCGAAGGCCATGCAGCGCTTTCCGTAATCAGAACGGCCGAAGGAGATTCAAGGAATTCAAGGTGCAATGCACATGCATACTGGGGATCGACAAGCACGATAAAGTCAGGTTCGGTTCCTGCTTCAAGGCATGCTTTGAGCGCCGTATCGACACAGACGAGGACGGCTCTTTTTTTCAGCTCCCCAAGATGCGGAAGGATTTTTTCAAGGCTTGGCCCCGCCGCAATTATTATGAACGGAAGTTCTTTTCCAAGCGTGCTTTCTTCTGCTGCCCGGAAATATTTTTTTACTCCGTCTTTCTGGTCAAGGAATTTCAGGTTCCTGCATGAATTTTTAAGCCAGAGGTGAGAGAATTTTTCAAGCGTGTTCGTGTTGATTTCATCTTTCTGCCTGCTTTTTTCGCACTGGGCTTTCACTTCGTCAAAGTAGCTTTTGTCATGGGCTGTTTGTGCCGCGGTCGAAAAAAAAGTGATTTTTGAAGTTCCGAAAGATGAAGCTAGTGCTGCCGCAGTTGAAGGATCGGCGTTGACGGCAAAAATGCAGTCCCTGTGCTTTAGTACGTCTTCCCAATCGAGTGCGGAAAATGCCTCAAAAAGATAGTCAGTCCTGCTTTCGACTATCACCATGGGAATCGACGGATGCTTCCTTGCAAATTCAAGCGCCGCATAACCAAGACCGAATCCGAGAAAAACCGCCGCTTCTGATCCGCTGCAATCAGAGTTTTGGACAAGCTGTGAGGCTTCCCTTCCCGGATTGTATTTTGAATGCAGGGGCACTTTGTTTTCAAGTGCTGTCGGCTCTCCGTTTTTTGCCTGTATTATTTCAAGCGGAAACCCGTCTTTTTTTTCCGCAAAATCATTTATGCTGTCTTTGAGCATGTCGGCGAGCATTGGAAAGCGGATTTTAAATGATTCTATGTTTTTATTCCAGAATGAGTTCAATTGTCATGTTCTCCGTAACCGGTGATCCGGGGGCAGGTTTTTGTGATTTTACCCATCCTTCGCCGGTTATGACGAAGTTAAGCTCCGGGTGTGCCGAAATGACGGGAATCAAATCTCTTTTCGGACGGCCGATGAAATTCGGAACAGCTTCAGTGAGTGAAATAGGAAGGTTCGACTGGATTGAAACTTTTCCTGAGTGACCTACGACCGGTGCTCCTTCGCGGCTCATGCCCAATGTGTCTATGATTTCGTCTGCGGCTTCACGTATTACAGGTGCAACGATGCGTCCTGCGTATGTTTCTCCCTTTGCCTTTTGTATGACTATGTAGAGTACGATTTCCGGCTGCTCGACCGGGAAGATTGCCATGCAGTTTGAAAGGAAGTCGGTTTCGCTGTATCCTCCGTGCACTGTATCGGCCATCTGTGCGGTACCAGTTTTGACGCCGATTGAAATGTCCCCCAATGCCGCGCGGCTTCCCGTTCCTTTTTCTGCCGTGGTTTCCATGCAGCTCAGTATGTATTTCGATGTGGAAGGCTTCAATACGCGCTGTCCGTATTCCGGTGTATGCTCGTATTCAATTTTTCCGTCCTTGTCCTTTATCCTTTTGATGAAAGTCATCTTGACCGGGATTCCGTCGTTTGCGATTATGCCTGCCGCCTGAACCATCTGGAGTGCGGTGACCGTAAGCTCCTGGCCAATGGACATGGTTGCCTTGGTTCTTGCAGACCAGCTTTTTGATTTGGCAGTCTTTATGTATCCCGTTGCCTCTGCCGGAAGCTCCACGTTCGTTTTTTTGCCGAAACCGAATTTGTCTATGTATGTAAGGAACAAATCGGTCGGAAGCAGATCGCTCATCTGGGCGAAAGCGTCGTTGCATGAAAGTTCCAGTGCGCCCCTCACAGAAAGGTATCCGTGGTTTCCAAGACAGCTGATTTTTATGGTTTCGTTCAGGTTTGTCGTCCTTGTGTAAAGTCCGTCGCAGAGGAAAAGAGTGTCTTCGTTGATTGCGCCTGAATCAAGGTAGGCCGCGGCCGTGAAGATTTTGAATACGCTTCCAGGTTCGTATGCTTCGTTTGCCGGTCTGTCCTTTTTCTGGTCGGCTTGTGCAGTGGAATAATTGTTCAGGTCTGCTTCAGGAAGGCTTATGTAGCTTAGGATTTCCCCTGATTTTACGTCCATCGCAATCAGCATGAAATTTTCAGCCTGAGTTTCCGCCATGGATTTTTTTGCGATTATCTCCATCTTGTGCTGCAGGTCGGAATTTATGGTCAGGTAGACGTTCTTTCCGTAGATTATCGGGCTTTCGTCATCTGCATGGACTTCCGGAACCAGTATGTCCTGAAGCTGATATTCCATTCCGCTCAATCCTTTGCCTTCGATTCCCATGTATCCGATGAGCTGGCTTGCAAGGTCGTTGAGAGGGTAGACCCTTCCAGGAATCTGGTCAAAGCGGCAGAATTTGTTGTAGCCGTTTTCTTCGATGATTGCGGAGAGCCTGTCATGCTCCTGTTCCGTAAGCTTTTTTTTCAACGCCACATAGCGCGGATTCTGGCTTGAGCTTATGATGTTCTGGATCACAACCGGGTTCATCTTAAGCTCTTGTGAAACTGCGTTCGCGAATTCCTCGACGTTCTCAACCATTGACGGAGTTACGCCGAAGTCATAGAAATTCGTGGATACCGCAAGTACTTTTCCTGTGCTGTCAACTATGGAACCGCGCTCTATTTTCGGATTTGCCTTTCTTGCCGGCGGCGGAGGATTCAGCGATAGGGTCACGAATTTTATGAAAATAATGACCATTAGAAAAATGCTTATGCCGAGCACTGCAAGCGAGCGTTTTTTTATCAGAAATCTGTTGGTCTGCATATTACTTTTCCCAATATGTTTTTCACTGATACGAAGCCGTATGTCCGGGAATCTATCGAAACCGCGGAATTGTCCCCTATGGCAAGTATCGTTCCGGCCGGGACGCTCGTATAGTCTTTCATCCTGTTGAACTGACCGTCAGTCAGCGGAATGGTTTTGTCATCAACGTGCAGATTATACCCCGAATCGTAGGAATATTCTAGTGGAGTGCCTCCTGTTGCCGCACAGCGCTTTATCACGAGATTGTCGTCGATCAGGTAGATTATTACGTCGCCTTTTTTCGGTTCTGACCATTGGACGAAAGCCCGGTTGGAAAATGGTATGTCAAGCCCGAATGCAAGCTTGTTCACGAATGCGAGCTGTCCTTCATGGAAATTAGGCTCCATGGAACTCCCTTCTATGATGATTATGTCGAAAAAGAACGTCTTCAATAAGATTCCCGTAAAAATTCCTAAAAAAATTATAAGGAAAATTCGCTTTTTACCCTTCATTTTCATTGGATTTTATTCTAATATAGCATAAGTGGAATGTCGATATAGTAACTATGGAAATAATCAATTATTCAGGTAAAAAATCATATAATTCAAGCGTTGCGCGAAAGAGCGTTTTCCGTAAAGAGACCAACCGTGCGCGCTATGCTTCTTCGGTGATTGTCACGCCCAAGAATTACGGGCTGAAGAATTTCCTCATGACGGCCAAAGAAGCCGCGGTTCTTTTTGGTAAGACTGTCTTAAGAATCGTTGAAATAGGCTGGATTGTACCTGCGGTCATAGCCTGCATTTATTTCCCGAAAAAGAACGTCGATGAGTATGCATATGCAGAAAGCTTCGCAGTTCCGGTTGAAGTCCGCGTGGACAATGACTGGGCTGTGGAATACCTTGACAAAACCATGTCTTCCTTTGCCATGGAGACTACACCTCAGTTTGACGAATGGGGATTCATCTATGATGACGACGGATCTCCGCTCCCTGTGGTCAAGATGCTCCAGCCTGTCAAGGAATACTCAGCCACTGTCAGAAACGGCGAGACTCTGTCTTCATTCGTAAAGAGGATGGGACTTTCAAATATTTCTACTATTATATCGCTCAATCCGAGCGTAAAGGATTTCAGTGCGTCTGAAATTTCAGGCAAAAAGCTCAGGTATACGAACATGGACGGAATCTATTATACCGTCAGAAGCGGCGATACCCTTGAGAAGATTGCCAAAAGATATTCCGGCGTGTCAGTCGTTGACCTTCTTGACGTAAACCTCCTTGATTCAAGTTCACTTCAGAAGGGTGACAGGCTTTTCATTCCGGGCGGTTCATTGCCTCAGTCAGAGCTTGAAAAGGCCATGGGCGAAAAATTCGTCACACCGATCAAGGCAAAATACTACCTCAGCTCCAGGTTCGGTTCAAGGACTGATCCTATTTCCGGCAAAAAGAATTCCTTCCATACTGGTATTGATATGGCTTGTCCTACTGGAACTCCGATTTATGCGTCAATGAGCGGAACCGTCGAAGTCGCTGGATGGCACAATTCTTATGGAAACTACGTAATCATCAAGCACAAGGATCATTATCAGACTCTGTACGGCCACATGAGCAAGATTCTTGTCAAAAAAGGCACGAAGATCAATCAGGGTGATAAGATCGGTCTTGTCGGAAGCACGGGATATTCAACAGGCCCGCACCTGCATTTCACGGTCTACAAAAACGGAAGCCTCATTGATCCGCTTTCCATCCTTAAATAGATTTGACGGTACGGAAAACAAAGTGTTTTCTTCACTGGTTCATGCCTCCGGCTTTTTTCCGGGGGCTTTTTTGTAGCAGGAGGTATGCATATGAAAAAAAGCGTTCTGTCTTTCAAAAAGGCAGCCCTTGTTTTTTCGCTGCTTTGTCCGGCATTGTTCCCGGCTTTTTCAAAAACATCATTTTCAGTGTACGACATAAATTCTTCGAATCAGCTGCTTTATTCCGCAAAGCTTGATTTCCCCGGCACGGCATCTTCTTCTTCTCTTTTTGAGTGCAGGCTGGGCAAGACGTCCGCTGAAAACAGTCCTTCTCTTTTGACATGCGTTCCTGAAAAAATGGAGCTTCTTTACGGAAATGTCGTTCAGCTCAGGAATTCTTTCGGAACCGCACGCTACAGCATGGACACAGGAAAGCTCACGTGGATTCTAAGGAATGATTCGTTCCCGGCAGGTCAGGCTGAATGTCCGAGGCAGATTGAAAGCCCCGACGGAAAATGGATATGCGTGGAAGACAATGCAGGCGGACTTTCTTTGATTCAGTCTTCATCAGGAGTTCAGGTAAAGATAAGCGCCGTATGTCCTCCGTCTGATTCCGTTCTGGTAAAATGGTCCGACGATTCAAAATATTTTTTATATGAAGAAAGCGGAACCGTTTATTTTGCATCGAGCGAGGCCGCAATAAAAGAACTTCTACCTCCTTGTTCGATGAGGAAAATCGGTGAAGGAAGCCTTGAGAGCGTCCAGTGGATCAAGGAAAACATCTATTATGCGAACGCCGACATACTTTACAGAATTGAAGGCAGGGGGCTTTACACGCGCGGGCTTTATTATGCGGTTACAGGATACGGCACTCCCGTTGCACGCCTTGCATCTCCGTTTGATTCCCTGCACGACAAATTTTTTATAAGCGGCGACGAAAAATACATCCTTTGTGTGAGCGGAAAAAAAATCGCTTCGCTTTATTCTCTTCCTGATGAATTCGGATTTGCGTCAGTCCGTGAAATGGAAAGCCTCCTTGGGTTGAGCGGTTCCTTGCTTGATATCAACGTGTTCTGGTCATCGCGTGACATCCCGTATCTGTGGATTGAAAACCTGAGCTATTCAAAAGGAAAAAAATCCGCATCGGTGTATACGATGAGCAAGGGGCTTTCGCTTGTCGAAACATATCAAGAACCCGGTGAAATACGTCTTTCGCCTGACAAAAAAACTGCTGCCTTTATTCATGGAAAAAATCTTGAGCTTAGGAATGTAGACGGATGGACGCTGGTTTCAAAATCGGAAGGCGAAAAAATGCTTTCGTTCAGGTGGCTTGATTCTGATTCTGTCATTGCAGGAGGATGCAGCACTTTGTTCAAATGGAGCCGTGCGTCATCTTCAAAAAAGTGGGAAAAATCCGTGCTTTATCTTTCTTCCGTAAAATGCGCGTCATGGGATTCCGGTAAAATCCGTGCATGGACGGAACTTGATTCTACATGCTATGAATACAATGAAAAAAACAATTCATGGTCAGCTTCCGGAAAAAAGAATGCGCCTGCTTCTTCTGAATATGTTGCGAACGGAAAATTCCGTGCATACACAGCTGAATGTCCGAACGCCGTTTTTTCTGATGCAGTGTTCGTCCGCTCTCTTGCCGCACCTGCCTATACTTATGCGCTTATACCGGAAACGAACGTTGAGAAAAAATCAAAAGGAAAAGTGTCGCTCGTTTTTGATGCAGTGGAAGGAAACGAAGGGCTTGCACAGGTTCTTTCCGTGCTTGAAAAATTCGGCTTTAAGGCAACTTTCTTTATAAACGGAGAATTCATAAGACGCTATCCGATTGAGACATGCCAGATCGTTGCAAGCGGATGCCGGTGTGCTTCAGGTTTTTTCACTTCAGCAGATTTGATTTGCGATGAGTTTGATATAGATGCAGATTTCATACGCCGCGGCCTTGCAAGAAACGAAGATGAATTCCTTGCTGCTTCGGGTAAGGAACTTGAGCTTTTGTGGCATGCCCCTTACTATCATGCTGATGAAATGATGGTGCGTGCCGGAACCTCTGCCGGGTACAGGTATGTTGATTCATGGAACGAAGTGAACGACAGGATTTCTTTTGAAGACGCTCTTTCTGATGCCGGTACTGATTATCTGAGCGCAGATGAAATAATAAAACGAATGGTCGAAAGCCTGCATGACGGAATGGTGATCAGCGTAGACATAGGAAACATAAAAGGAACCCGCGGTGACTATCTTTATGAAAAGCTCCATGCGCTTATAAGTGCAGTGTTGAATTCAGGCTACGACATAGTTCCGCTTTCCGAAATCAAATAAACGCTGGAAATTTGTTTTCAATGTTTTTTTATTTTATATGTTGACATAAAGCCCCTGAATGTGGATAATGAAATCAACATCAAAGGCGATGTGAAATCTACTTTTTTGAATCTGGATTTCACACCGCCTTTTCTTATTTTAAATTCAAAGGGGTAATGTGATGGCACCAACGAATGTTCAGGAACTTTTCGGTTCTTATGTTTTTAATCAGCGCGTCATGAAAGACCGCTTGCCAAAGGAAACGTTCAAAGCTCTCAAAAAAACTTTGGACGAAGGAGTTCCTCTTAACCTTGATGTGGCAAATCAGGTTGCCCATGCAATGAAAGAGTGGGCTATCGAAAAGGGTGCCACTCACTACGCGCACTGGTTCCAGCCTCTTACCGGAATCACTGCAGAAAAGCATGACAGCTTCATCAATCCGACTGATGACGGCGGAATCCTCATGACGTTCAGCGGAAAGGAGCTTGTAAAAGGAGAGCCTGACGCATCTTCATTCCCGTCCGGTGGAACACGCGCCACGTTCGAAGCACGCGGATATACTGTCTGGGATCCTTCTGTTTATCCTTTCGTAAAAGAGCATACGCTTTGTATACCGACCGCTTTCTGTTCATACACAGGAGAAGCATTGGACAAAAAGACTCCGCTCCTCCGTTCAATGGAAGCCTTGAGCAAACAGAGCCTCAGAATCCTGCGCCTTTTCGGAAACAGCACTGCACGCCATGTCTCCACAACCGTAGGACCGGAACAGGAATATTTCATTGTTGATGAAAAATACTACAACAAAAGAAAAGATCTCCGCATGACAGGGCGCACTCTTTTCGGTGCAAAACCTCCGAAGGGTCAGGAAATGGACGACCAGTATTTTGCCGCCCTCAAGACAAGAATCGTGGAGTATATGGAAGATTTGAACGATACTCTGTGGAAATACGGAATCCTTGCAAAGACCGAGCACAATGAAGTTGCACCGGCACAGCATGAGATGGCTCCTATTTTCAGCACGACGAACATTGCCGCTGACCAGAACCAGCTGACCATGGAAGTCATGAAAAAGGTTGCCCGCCGCCATGGTCTTGTATGCCTCCTCCATGAAAAACCGTTCGCAGGACTCAACGGAAGCGGAAAGCACAACAACTGGTCAATCGCTACAGATGAAGGCGAAAATCTCCTTGATCCGGGTGATACTCCGCAGAAGAACGCTCAGTTCATTTTGTTCGTAACAGCCGTAATCAAGGCCGTCGATGAATATCAGGATCTGCTGAGGATTTCAGTTGCGTCTGCAGGTAACGACCACCGCCTTGGTGCAAACGAAGCTCCGCCGGCAATCATTTCAATCTTCATGGGTGAAGAGCTTCAGGCTGTCCTTGAGTCAATCAAAAACGGAACCCACTATGACGAGAAGACAAAGAAAAAGATGACTTTGGGCGTAGACGTGCTTCCTCAGATTCCGAAGGATTCAACTGACAGAAACAGAACGAGTCCGTTTGCTTTCACAGGAAACCGCTTTGAATTCCGCTCAGTCGGTTCATCACTTTCAATATCAGGACCGAACACCGTATTGGACGGAATCGTTGCTTATGTCCTCAAATCTTTCGCGGATGAACTTGAAGGTGCCGCAGATTTCGACGCTGACCTTCAGGCTTTGGTAAAGAGGGAGCTGACCGCACACTGGAGAATAATCTTCAACGGAAACGGATACGATTCAAGCTGGATTACCGAAGCTGAATCACGCGGGCTTATGAACCTCAGGAATCTTCCTGAAGCGATGGATCACTACATGGACGAGAAGAACGTAAAGCTCTTCACCGATTTGGGAATCTACTCCAAAAAGGAAATCGAAAGCCATTATGAAATCAAGCTGGAAAAATACTGCCAGGTTCTGAACATTGAAGTCCAGACCATGCTTGAAATGGTCAACAAGGACATACTCCCTGCCGCATTCAGGTACATGAAGGACGTAAGCAAGACTGTAATTGATCTTAAAACGGTCGTTCCTTCTGCAAAATGCTGTGCCGAAACGGAGCTTCTCCAGAAACTCGACGGTCTTGTAAACGAGCTTTCCGCAAAGACTGCAGAACTCAGCAAAAAGCATCTTGAAGCAAAGCAGGCAGGCGACTACATGGCAGAAGCAAAGTCATACGCCAATGTGGTTATCCCTGCGATGGCAGAAACAAGGGCCGCAGCTGACCAGATTGAAGTTCTCCTTGGTGAAGACTACAAGCCGTTCCCGTCATATGAGGATCTCTTGTTCAGGGTCTGATAGCCGGTCTTTTTTCGATTGAAGCTGAGGAAACGCTGAATTTCTTTCGACAAACTTCCGAAAAATAACTGTCGGAAGATAATTCAACAAGGCACGTAGTCTTGAGTTTATCTTAAGGCACGTGTCTTTTTGTTTTTTTGTGCAGTTTTGATTGTCGGGAGCAAAAATATCTGTTATTTTTTTCTCAATAGTCTTGACTACATCGCTTTAAAGTTATAAAAAATGGTATCTCTATTTCATAGAGATTTTTGAGATATGAAAAAAGTGGTCTGTGGGGTGTCATGAAACGTAGTTTTCTTTGGCTGACCGTAGCTTTTTCACTTATGTTCGCAAGCTGCGCGTCACTTAGTTCTTTGAGAGGTTCTTCAATAGGAAAAAATGAAGAAACCATGTCTGAAGATTTTATAAATCCACTTAAAAAAACTAAATTTTATCTTACATCGCAGTTTGGTCCAAGAATTGACCCCATTTCACGCGTACCAAGCAATCACAACGGAATCGATATGGCATGTTCCACCGGCACTCCGGTCTACGCCGTAAAAAGCGGTGTCGTCGAAGTTTCAGGATGGCACAACCGCTACGGAAACTACATAATAATCCGCCACGAAGGAAACTATAAGTCGCTGTATGCACACCTCAGCAAGCTTCTTACGACAAAAGGCGACAAGGTTGAGCAGGGTGAAAAAATCGGTCTTGTAGGAAGCACCGGCTATTCGACAGGTCCTCATCTTCATCTGACCATGTATAAAAACGGAAATCT
>JAFOTA010000102.1 GCA_017421145.1 Treponema sp. | reverse complement strand
GCCGTATATCAACGGAAAATATTCGGAAGATTTATATGCCGTGCAGAAAAAATAAAATGGCACCGAAAGAAGAACCGGGATTCCGTGTATCAAAGCCCTTGCCGATATCGAATGCTTGTTTTCGACAGGAAAAACTTTTTCAAACCAGAGCTTCAGTAAGAGCGCGCCCAAAATCATTGCAGAAAAATCAAGTACGAACGGAATGAAAAATCTGTTTGAAGTCAACAGTCCGATCGACGCAAAAATAGATGCGCATATACAAAGCACGTACATTCCTGCAAAACGGGCAAACGAACGCTTTAATGTCCTGAAAATCTCTCTGATCATTTTTCTCTCCTAAAATGCTTTTTCACCTTCGTTTACGGCTTTGACGTTCAGCTCGTAAAAATCCGGCTTGACGAGAACTTTTATGGCGGAAAGCAGTTCATCTTTTGAAACGACTCCTGTTCTGGATGCCGTTCCGAGAAGCACCATGTTCGCCGTTTTTGAGTTTCCTATTTTCGCGCTGATTGAATCTGCATCGACTGCAATTATTTTTGCACCGATTTTTTCAAGGTAACCGAGCATCATGTCGATTTCAAAAGTCTTTCCGGTAAGGCTTGCAGTGGTGGGCTGTATGATTTTTGTATTTATAACCGCAGTTCCGCCATGCTTCAGATATCCGATGTTGCGTACTGCTTCGGATGCTTCGAATGCGATTATCAAATCTGCCTGGCCTGAAGGAATCATCGGTGAAAAAACATCGTCCCCTATTCTCACGTGGCTTGTGACCGAACCTCCGCGCTGTGCCATTCCGATTGTTTCTGCCGAAAGAACTTTTTTACCTTCTGCAAGTGCCGCCTGTGAAATTACTTTTGCTGCAAGAACCGTTCCCTGCCCTCCGACTCCGCATATTAAAATATTCTGTGCCATTTGTTTTCTCCCATGTGTTTTCGTTGTCAGTCGATTGCCTTTACAGGGCAGACTGATTTGCAAAGACCGCAGCCTGTGCAGAGCGTTCCGTCAATTTCAATAATCTGCTTTTGCCTTGAATTTGTTTTTGCGCTCAAGCTGAGTGCCGGACAGCCGAGTTCGTTTATGCACTTTCTGCATCCTATGCATTTTTCTGCATCGACTGATTTTGCGCCGGGGAATTTGTATCCCAGTTTTGATGCGATCGAAATGCACGGTGACTTGAAGATTACTGCGCTCACTCCATTTGATTCGGATGCTTTTTTTACGGCTTCAACCGATCTTTCCTGATCAAAAGGATCGACTTCGATTATCGGTGAAACTCCGATTGCCTCAAGAATTTTCGGTATGCTTATTTTTTCGACGATCTCGCCCATCATGGTGCGTCCTGTTCCCGGGTGAGGCTGGTGTCCCGTCATTGCCGTAGTTGAGTTGTCAAGAATGCAGATTGTCTGCTGCGATTGGTTGTACACTGCATTCACCACGCCGGTGATTCCAGAAGCAAAGAAAGTCGAATCTCCGATGAACGAAAAGCATTTTCTTTCGGGTTCGTTATGGTAGAATCCCTGTGCCATGGTTATGTCCGCACCCATGCAGAGACAAGTGTCGCACATGTCCAGCGGCTTTGCGTTTCCGAGCGTGTAGCATCCTATGTCACCGCAGTAGGCCGTCTTTTTTCCTTTCATCGCCTGCTTGACTGCATAGAAAGCTCCTCTGTGCGGACATCCGGCGCATAAAACTGGCGGTCGTACAGGAAGCTCCGGTTTTTCTGAATCTGATTTTTCATCTTTTGAATCAGTGTCAGGAATATTTGCAGATGCAGATACGATCGATTTTATTATTTCTACGCTTAGTTCTCCGGCTGCAGGAACCGTTCCGTCAAGCTTTCCGCTTATATTGCATTCAATTTGATTGCGACCGGCTATTTTCAAAAAGTTTTCTTCAATTACTGGATCCAGTTCCTCAAAAACCACTATGCGCTTGTTTTCACGCATGAACTCTGCCGCAATGTCTTGTGGGAAAGGATAAGGAGTTCCTATTTTTAAAACAGGAATGTTTTTTGCGCCGAGAAGTGAAAGAGCTTCCTTTAGATAGCACCAGCTGATTCCTCCTGCAGCAAATGCAATCCGGGCTCCGTTTTTTCTGTCCTGAATGTGATTCCACCGGCTTTCTGAAAATTCTTTCGGAAGGATTTTTTCATTGCGCTCGAAAATCCTTTTGTGGTTGTTGAATGATGCACGTGGGAAAATCACCCAGCGCTGGCTGTCTTTTTCAAATTCTCCGCGTGTACGGCATTCTGACAGCTCAGGAAATTCCATGGATTCATATGCATGGTCAACGCGTGTCGTCGGCCTTAGGATTACCGGGGTATTGTATTTTTCTGAAAGCTCGAATGCTTCCTGGATCATTTCGTATGCTTCAAGCGGCGTGGACGGATCAAAAACCGGGATCTTTGAATATGCTCCGAACGTCCTTGTGTCCTGCTCCGTCTGGCTTGATATAGGACCCGGATCATCTGCTGAAACTATGACCATTCCGCCTTTGATTCCCACATATGAAAGGCACATCACAGGATCGGATGCGACGTTCAGACCGACCTGCTTCATTGTGACTAGCGTCCTGCTTCCTGCATAGCTTGCACCTGCTGCAACTTCAACGGCTGCCTTTTCGTTGACCGACCATTCGACATAGGTTCCGGTCTTGTCCTTATATTTTGAAATGAATTCTATAATCTCGCTTGATGGGGTTCCGGGATATCCTGCCGCCAGATTTACTCCTGCCTTGAGCGCGCCCAGAGCAATAGCCTGATTTCCCATAATCATTTGTCTTGCCATAGTATTCTCCTGAAATTGCTTTCCATTATATCATTTTTTCCAAGATTAAACAAATGCGCAGTTGCCAAGAGTCTTTGTATTATTCGCTCTTGTTGATTCTTCAGATTTGTGCTATCATTATGATATGTTAGTTTCTACGCGCGGAAGATATGCGCTTCGTGTTTTGATCGATTTGGCACAACAACCTCATGACAGCTGGACTCCGCTGAAGGAAATCGCCTGCAGACAGGATATTTCCCAAAAATATATAGAGGCGATCATGACCTTGCTTTCAAAAAACGGACTTGTCGATGCGGCCCATGGAAAAGGCGGTGGATACAGGCTCAACAGAAAGCTTGAAGATTACAAGGTCGGTGAAGTGCTTACTCTTACTGAAGGTTCTCTTTCGCCGGTGGCATGCCTTATAAACGGAGCCGAACCATGTCCGAAAGCCGCTACATGCAGAACCCTTCCGATGTGGACGAAACTTGACAATCTGGTGACGGACTACTTGAATTCCGTATCACTTGCCGATTTGGTTTGAAACTTTGCTTTAGTTTTTTTTCGGTTTCGTTGATAATTATTATATGGAGAAATTTGTTTTGAAGCTCAAGGCGCTTGTCCTTTTTATATATATTTTTTTTTCTGCGGCAGTTTATGCTTCCGGGAATCCGTATGTAGTTCTGGCACCTGATGTGTCGGAAGAAATGCTTGGTGCCGATTATTGGATTGAAAAAGCGTCCGATCCGTACAAGGTAAGGATGAGCACTGATGAAATCTACGCATGGAACAATCTTTCCATAAAATCTTATACAATCGGAAGCAACCCATATAGGTACGCATCTGATCTCCGTGCTTTTGACAAAGTTATGATCGGTCAGTCGATACGGAGCTACATCCAGCGTTACAATCCCAAGGTCGTATATTATAAAAAGGATTCGGCAAAAAAAGCAGTGCCCCTCGGCGATGATGATTACAAATCTTTCTATAATAAAATGAATTATTCACCGCTCGGAAAATTTGACGGTGATTTCAAATACAAGTACAACGAAAAAGGCAAGCTGACGGCACAAAGCCCGAACACGAAAGAATATCCTATTAAAAAAGCGGTTGCAGTAAAACGCTGCGATATAAAACTGTTCCCTACAGATACAGTCCTCTCTTCCTATAAGGATTACTGGTATGACGATGCGAATCAGGCTTCTGCGGTCTTGATGAACGAGCCTGTTTTGGTTTTGTGGACCGGTGCAGAGAAAAAATGGGTTCTTGTAAAAACCGCTTTCGTTACGGGATGGACGCGTGCAGAAAACATCGCCTATGTCTCTGATTCTGAGTTTGAAAGATATTTTGACTACACTTTGAAAACACATGAGCCGTTCGTTACTGTTACTGCCGACAGATATAAAATCCAGAAGATGAATTATATAGACGGAAAAACATCCGATCTTCCTGATCTTTTCATGGGAACTTATCTTCATATTGTCAAATGGACGGATCCTGCAATCTCAAAGGATATGGAGCGCACTCCTCATGGAAATTATGCCGTGCAGATTCCGATAAGAAAATCGGACGGAAACATCGGCTACAGATATGCCGCAATCCCCTGTTCCGTATGCAGCATGGGTCTGGTTCCTTTTACCCAGGCGAACACTCTGCGCCTTTTGTTCAATGCCATCGGAAATCCCTATGGTTGGGGCGGACAGTCAGAAAACCGCGACTGCTCAGGATTGTCAATGGAAACATTCCGCTGCTTCGGTTTCATTTTCGGACGCAACAGTCTGGCTCAGGCATCCATGCCCGGAAAAACGGTTGACTTCCGTGAAACGACCGATGAAGAAGCTTTGGAACTTTGCAGGACTTTACCAGCCGGAACCCTCATGTATTTCAAGGGACACATTTTCATGTACATTGGATTTTCCGGTAAAAAGCCGTATTTTATAAGTGCGACCGGAGCATATGTTCAGAGCGACGGCAGCGGCATGGTTCAGACGAATGCAAATTCCGTGATCGTAAACAGCGGAGATCTTCTGCGCAATACAAATGAAACATGGCTTTCCATGATTTCCTATGCGAAGCTTTTTGAGGGTGCGGCCGAAAATCTTGTTCTGCGTCTGAATCGTGAATGGAAGTATGCTGACTATTCAAAAATCAATTCAGGAAGCGCCGTTCTTTACAAGGCACCTGGAGAAAAGCGAAAGAACATTACCGTTGCGCTGAATGCAAGCCACGGAACAAGGGGCGGAGAAAGCGTAAAGGTCTATTATCATCCCGACAAGTCTGCAAAGGAAAACGGAAAGACCCAGGGTGTCGCAGTTTCAAGCGGAATGAAATTCAAAAACGGAAATCTTGAGGAAGACGTCGTTCTTAGGATCACGCATCTTTTGAAAACGGAGCTTCTTGAATGCGGATATGATGTCCTCATGCTCAGGGATTATCAGGACGTTCAGCTTGATTACATTGCAAGGACGCTGATTGCAAATCATAATGCGGACATACAGATTACGATCCATTATGATGAAGATGAATACGATCATGACAAGGGAGTTTTCTATTATACCGTTCCTGAAAATCTTTCGTATCTTGAAAATGTTTCGGCTAATCTTCAGAAAAGCAACATGCTCGGCGACTGTCTGATCAAGGGACTGAAATCAAACGGAATGACGGTGTATTCTGACGGAACCTACGAGATGGACAACTATCAGGCATGCTATAGCACGATTCCATGCGCCATGATAGAGCTTGGAAACCAGCATTCAAGCACTGGCTATAGTTCACTCCGCTCGCGTGTCCTTGGATTGCTTTCAGGAATAAACGCATATTTCGGATTTTAGTTTTTGCTCATGCTATGCCGGCACAATGTCGCTTATGATTTTCAGCACTACCATGTGAAGCGGATAATATATGTAGAAAAACCATTTCATCCATTTTTGCTTTCCGGGGTTTCCGTTGTACATTCTGAGCAGCGGGATTGAAAGTGCGGTGCAAAGCTGGAGAACGCCGTAAACTTTGTCGATGCAGAAAAAATACACGAGCGCGAATATAGAAACCGAAGCCATCATCAGTATCATCTGCTTTTTGAAATTGCCGTAGTTTCCTCCGATTAACAGAACTGCGATGCATGCTATGGATGACCAGTCGGCAGGAAAAGAAATGATGCATACTGCTATGATGAAAAGTATTTTTGCCCATACCGGATTTTTTTTGTCCGTGCAAAAAATCAGCAGTATAAGTCCCCAGAACAAAGCCCATATTACGCTGGTCTGGTTGAAAAATGAATCCACGCATGGAATGAAAGAATGGCCGCTCAAATAGTTGTATGAAAAATGCGAGATTACGGCGAATATAAAAAGCCTGAGCGCATATTTTTTTACGTTGTGCGTGTAATGGAATCCTTCCGATATGAAAAACCACATTATTGGTGCGGTGATTCTTCCGATTGCATGAAAAATCATTACGTACCATACGGTTGAAAATCCGGGGAAAAAAATCCATGCAGCATGGTCAAGCGTCATCGCCGCTATTGCAATCAGTTTCAGGTGATTTGAATTTAAGTTTCTTTCCATGATTTTTATTTTATCAGAATGAATATAGATAGTCAGCACGAATTCCGGTTTTGCAGGCGATTGAAATTTTATTGATAAAACAATACACTGTCATCACACAAAATTGCAGGAAAGGAAAGACTGATGGACAATGAAGTAAACGTGGTAATCAATAAGATGTCTCAGGAATTGAGCCATAATTATACGGAGCAGAAACTTTTTGACGTAAGCCTGGATGAAAGGCTTCCCAACAAGGATGCAATCCTCTTTATCATGGAAGAGCTTCAGAAAATCACTTTTCCCGGATTTTTCGGAAACGAAAACATGGCGTATTCAAACAAAGAAGCTTTTGCAGGACATGAGCTGGCATTGCTTTACGACAAGCTTTATCATGAAATCAAGGCGGCCCTGAAATATACTTACAAAGAAAAAGAATACGAAAACCTGCGCAAAGAAGCAAAATCCATCACTCTTGAATTTATAAAAAAAGTCCCGGAAGTGCAGTCGCTTCTGCTCAAAGACGTCGATGCAGAATTTGATGGTGACCCGGCGGCAAAAAGCAGGCAGGAAGTGATTTTTTCATATCCTGGTCTGTATGCGATTTTTGTGTACAGGTATGCGCATGTACTTTACGGTCTGAACGTTCCTTTTATCCCGAGGATTATGACGGAGCACGCGCACAATCTTACCGGAATAGACATAAACCCCGGCGCTACTATCGGAGAATATTTTTTCATCGACCATGGAACTGGAATCGTAATCGGGGAAACCACCACCATCGGAAAACATGTGAAGCTTTATCAGGGCGTTACTCTCGGAGCTTTGTCAACCAGCAAGGGACAGGGGCTTTCCGGTGTCAAGCGTCATCCGACTATTGAGGACAACGTTGTGATTTATGCAAACACGACCGTGCTTGGCGGTGAGACTGTCATCGGTGAAAATTCCGTTGTGGCTGGAAACACGTTCGTTACTTATTCAATCCCGGCCAATACGAAAGTTGCTTCAATGCAGCCTGAGCTTAAGCTGAAAGTCCGCTCATAATGCCGTCATGAAAAATAAAATCCGCCTGCAGATCAGGTTCTTCGGAAGGGTTCAGGGAGTAGGATTCAGATGGACTGCAAAAAATCTTGCGTCGCTCCATGGACTGACCGGCTGGGTTTTAAATGATTGGGACGGAACCGTGCTGATGGAAATTCAAGGCGAAAAATCCGGTATTGATTCCATGATTGAACGCCTTGATTCCGACAGATTTATTGAAATCGAAAGAATGGAAAAAGAAAGCATCCCGACGGTCGAGTATGAGAGGGAATTTAAAATCAAGCATTGACCGGCGGTTGTTTGGTCTGACTTCTTTCATTCAGGTTTGAGCGCATCCAGCATATACTCATCGGGTATTTTTGAAGGATGCCCGGATTTCGTTATGCACGCCCATTCCACGTCAGCTTCTATGCATACAGTACCGTCTTCTTTTTTTATTGTCTGATGAAAAGCTCCCCTTACAAGCTTGATGTTTTTTACGCTTGTTTCAACCGTCAGATTGTCGTTGAGCACTGCCGGGGCCTTGTAAAAAATATCTACGTGCGTGATGAACAAAAAATATCCCGCGTCATAAAATTCCTTGTATTTGAATCCTATTTGATTCAGAAAATCCATTCTTGCATGTTCAAGGTATTCTTGGTAAACAGCGTTGTTCACGTGATTGTATGAATCCAGTTCGTATGAGCGGACCGTAACCTGCGTTTTGTAAATCATTTTTTCATCCTTTTTATTGTTTGAAATTCAAGCTAATGATTGCACATATCTTTGATAATTGTCAATTGACGTAGATGACAAAATTCCATGCAGGATGTAGAATGTTTTTATGGAAGATTTGCCTGATGTAAGCCGTGAAAAAAATGAAATCAAAAAACGGCCGCAATTTCATTTTTCGTGTCCCAAAGGATGGTGCAATGATCCGAACGGATTTTCTTTTTTCGGAAACTGCTTTCATCTTTTTTATCAGTGGCATCCTTATTCGACCGTCTGGGGAAGCATGCATTGGGGACATGCATCGACTGAAGATTTTGTAAATTGGAAAATCCTCCCTGCTGCCCTTACCCCTGATTCTGCATTTGATTCGGAAGGATGTTTTTCCGGCACTGCAATAGATTACGGGGGCGCTCACCTTCTCTGCTATACCGGCGTTACAAATTCCGGCGGCAACATGATTCAGGCACAGTGCATTGCAATCGGAGACGGAACGAAATACGAAAAGCTTGGTTCAAATCCTGTCGTGGATAAAAAAAACGTTCCTTTTGAATTCCAGGTTCAGGATTTCCGTGATCCGAAAATTTTCAAAAAGAACGGAAACTTGTACATGCTTTGCGTCCTCAAAAAAAATGACGGCGGCGGAGCGATGGTTTTGTTCCGTAATGAACCGGATAGAAAAATCAATGGATGGAAATTCGTAGGCACGCTTTTTGAATCTGCTGACGGAAAAACAAAAATGTGGGAATGCCCGGATTATTTCGAGCTTGACGGAAAGGACACGTTTCTTTTTTCACCGCAAGGAATGACAGAAGATTTTGAAAACGGATTCCACGAAGGAAACAATTCCGTCTATACATACGGCAGATTGGATTTACAGGATTTCAATTTCACTCCGCAGTTCCATAACGGATCTTTTTCCTATGCGCAGATTGATTACGGCATTGATTTTTATGCGCCTGAAACAACGCTTTCTCCGGACGGCAGACGGATCATGATTGCCTGGATGTCTTCATGGGAAAGCCCCGTCACACCGGAAGATTTTTCATGGTCAGGCATGATGACTTTTCCCCGCGAGCTTTTTTTCGGGAATGAACGGCTTTGGCAGATTCCGGTCAGGGAAATAGAGCGGTTCAGAAAAAATCACCGGACGTTTGAAATTTGCTGCGGAAGCACAATGAGTCTTCCCGTAAGCGATCCAAGGCATTTTGATTGTGAAATTGAATTTGCATCAGATGGCATTGAAAATGACGGCGGATTTTTTTCAATTAAAATTGGAGATGAAAAATTTTTTGCATCTTTGCGCTATGAAAGAAAATCCGGACTGCTTACGTTTGACAGGACGAATACTATAGGCGGCGGAGGAAAAATAAAAAAGCGCAGCGTTAAAATAAAACCGGATGCCGAAGGAAAAATTTCATTGCGCATACTTTCGGATACAAACTCTTTGGAAGCATTCGTGAACGGCGGAGAACTTGCTTTTACGAACGTATTTTTCATTCCTCCTGATTCAAACGGCCTGCACATAAAATCAACCGTGAGAGCCTGCGTAAAAATTGATTATTATGAAATCTGCGTGGAGGATAAAAAATGAATGCAGCGGTATTTTTCCCTGGGATCGGATATAGGTTCAATCGTCCGCTTTTAAAAGCTCCGGCTGATTTTGCAGCTGAAAATGGAATCAAAATAATAAAGGTGGATTATGATGGATTTCCTGAAAATGCAAAGCAGAATCTGGATTCCGCCGTAAGGACTGCGCTTGATCAGACCGAAAAAATCCTTGAGGGAACAGATTGGTCTTCATTTGAAAAAATATTTTTCATCGCCAAAAGCATCGGGACGGCTGCTGCATGCATTTATGCCGATGCGCATGGAATCAAATGCAGGAAAATCCTTTTCACTCCCATACCGCAGACTTTTTCCGTACACATTGAAGATGCCGTTGCCTTTTACGGAACTTCCGATCCATGGATTTCGCAAAAAGACGTAACAGCCGGGTGCGAAAAAAATTCAATTCCGCTTTTTGTTTATGACGGGATGAATCATTCACTCCTTTGTGAGGACGAAGCAAAAAATCTTGTGGTGATGGATGACGTTATGAAAAAGACCTTCAATTTCATATCCGCCGTTCTTTAAGGAATGTATTTACAATCTGCCGCTACATTCCCTTGAAGCACAGGTCAACTTCAAAAGTTCCCTGGCGAGTAATGAACGGAACGCCTATTATATGGGTATTCCTTGGCCATGAGATTACGTGGTTTTCTCCCAACAGTATATACGGTGCAGATACGCTTATGTTTTTTGTCGTCATTGCAGAAATTGCGTTACCTGTAATGATATTCGTAAATTCTGTTACGAGGTCTTTTGTCATAGCCTCTTTTTCTTCCGGTGAATCTGTCATGACACCTGAGATGTCAAGCATTTTGGAGGCAAGCAGCTTGTGGAGCCTGAACGCAACGATACCGATTTCATCACCTGAAACCGCGACGATTCCAGAAATCTCCCAAGGATGCGTGCCTATCGGATTGAGGAGGTACGGCTGCTTATTCTGAGGAACAATATTAAACATCTGCGAGAAAGCGTCTTGGCAGGCGCTTAAAAACGGGTTTAAGAATGATGCTTCCATGCATATAGTATACCCCCAGTTTTGGAATTATGCAAAAAAAATTATAAAAAAATCATAATGTGCGGAACAAATTTTTTAATTTTTGGTATAATAGTGTGCATACCCTGATTGAAGGCAGTGTAAAAAATGAGAAAATCAGCCGAAAATTCGACCTATGCCGTAAGCTTGTATTTTGATGATGAAACCAGTGCAAAAATCTTGAAATACGTTGAGCGTGTTGCAAATGCTGCCGGAAATTCTTTTATGACTGATAATTCCGTTCCTCCGCACGTCACTCTGGGAATGTTCCATGCTTGTGACGGTGCAGTGCAGGAAATGAAAGATTTGTTCAGGAATTTTTGTGAAAAGGCCGGTAAGATTTTTCCGCTGAAGATTTCTGGTGCCGGAACTTTTTTGAACAAGGTGATTTTCTTTCGCTTTGAAGAAAATGAAAGGCTCCATGAATTGAACGCAATGCTTCATGAATCTTTTTTATCTTTTTTTGAACCTGGAGGAAACAGAAACTATCTTCCTGAAAACTGGTTCCCACATGTCTCTCTTGCCATGAAGCTCAGACCGGATGAATTTGAAAAAGGCATTCGTGAGGCAGAATCTTTTTTTAAGGAGAATGATTTTTTGCGCGGTGCAAAAATTGTTTCGGCAGGACTTGCGCATTGCAATCCGTATTCGGAGATTTCTTTCTTTTCTCTTTCCAATGGTGACAATCTTTCCGTATCCCAGCGTCATAATAATATGGCGGCAATCCGAAGCACGGGGAACAGCCTTGAAACACAGCTCCGCAGCAGGCTTTTTAAATTCGGTTTCCGTTTCCGAAAAAATGACAAGAGACTTTTGGGCAGCCCGGACATTGTTTTTCCCCGTTATCATGCGGTGATATTTGTAAACGGATGTTTCTGGCATGCACACGGATGGAAAGCAGATGATTCGTCTTTTGGCAAAACTGATTTTGAAAAATATTTGTATAACAAAAAACGCTGTGAGAAATTCCATTTTCCCCATACCAACGTTGATTTTTGGTACAAGAAATTCAAGCGCAACCAGGAACGCGACATAAGGGACATTCAGGAACTTCTTGAACAAGGCTGGAGAGTCGGGGTGGTTTGGGAATGTTCGCTCACAGGAAAAAAACGCCGTGAAAAAATAAATGACGCTGCGGCAGCCATTTCATTTTGGCTTGAAGAAGAAATAGAAGAAAGGTTCCGTGAATTCTGATTTTTTTATGTGACATCTTTTTTGAAGCCAAAGACTCTTGTTATGCAGGCTTATTTTTTTGTAAAATGAACCATGGCGCAGGACATCATTCCGATTACAGATGACATTTCATATCTTCCGGCAAGCACGGCACCGCTTTCATGCGACGTTGTTTTTATAAAAAGTTCAGGATGCACGTGGATTTTTGACGTAGGCGCATGTCCGGGCGCAGCTTGTGCAATCAATGGAATCAGCGGAAAGAAAAATATCGTCATATCACATTTTCATCAGGATCACACAGGAAATCTTCCGCTTGTTTCGTATGACAGTCTTTTCGTGAGCGGATATACGGAAAAGCATGTTCATGCAGGAACCGTGATTTCTGATCAGACATTTTTTGATGACGTGAAAGTGTTCCCCATGCCGTCGAGCCATGCAAAAGGATGCCTTGCGCTTGTCCATGGTGACTATGCATTTTTGGGAGACGGTGCGTTTTGTAAATACAAGGGGAACAGCCGCCTTTACAACGTCCAGATTTTGAATGACATGATTTCATTTATGGAAAATCTTCCGTGTAAATATTTTGCGCTGGATCATGAAAAAAAATTCATACAGCAAAAAGAAATGATGATTGCCATTTATAAGAAAATTTATTCCAATAGAAAACAAGGGGAGCCTTACATAAACGTCAACGGATTTTTTTCGGACCGTGATTTTTTGTAATGCATTTTCGCTTTTAAAAAAATCCCCTCTCTGCACACGGAGGAGAATGCTTTATGCAGAAAGGGGGAATGAAAGTTCTTTGTCAGCGCAGCTTAGTGTTTGTATGCGTCGTTGTGCACTCCGGCAATGGCTCTTCCGCTCGGTTCATCCATTTTGCCCCATGCTTCGTCCCATTCCAATGCCTTGGCCGTTGAGCATGCCACTCCTGCTTCGTGAGGAACTGCTTTTGCCGCACTGTCGCTTGGGAAAAGCCGGCTGTAGATTTCGCGGTAATAATATTCTTCTTTTGTTTTCGGAGGATTTACCGGGAATCGGTTTTCACGTCTTGCGAATTCTGCATCGCTTACTTTTTCTTCCGTCATTTTTTTGAGTGTGTCGATCCAGCTGTATCCTACTCCATCCGAGAACTGTTCTTTCTGCCGCCATACGATTTCATCCGGGAGCATGTCTTCAAACGCTTTGCGCAGAATCCATTTTTCTATGCGCTGTTTTCCGTCCGGGAGCTTTATGTTCATTTTGTCGCTCGGGTTGAGTCCCATTGCAATGTCGATGAAATCTTTGTCAAGGAACGGAACGCGGCCTTCAACACCCCATGCCATAAGCGATTTGTTTGCGCGCAGGCAGTCATACAAATGAAGCTTGCTCATTTTGCGGACAAGTTCTTCATGGAATTCTTTTGAGTCAGGAGCCTTGTGGAAATAGAGGTATCCTCCGAAAAGCTCGTCGCTTCCTTCACCGGAGAGCACCATTTTTATTCCCATGGATTTTATCACGCGTGCAAGAAGATACATCGGAGTGCTTGCGCGTACAGTGGTTATGTCGTAGGTTTCTATGTGGTAGATTACGTCCGGGAGTGCATCCAATGCTTCCTGAATCGTAAAGTGGATTTCGTGGTGAACGGTTCCGATGTACTGTGCCGCTTTTTGTGCCGCAATCAAATCCGGGGAGCCTTCAAGCCCTACGGCAAAACTATGGAGCTGAGGCCACCATGCTGATTCCTTGCTGTCTGTCTCCACGCGTTTTTTTGAATACTTCTGCGTTACTGCCGCAATTATGGATGAATCCAATCCGCCTGAAAGAAGCACTCCATACGGAACGTCGCTCATGAGCTGTGCTTTTACTGCCGCTTCAAGTCCGTTGCGAACTTTTTCAATAACGGCAGGATTTATTATTTCGCCTTTGTCATCGGTTGCGCGCGGTGCATTTTTTACGTTTTCGAAATATTCCCATGCACGTTTGTACCAACGTACCGGTTTTGATGAGTCTTTGTCACCTGAGTACAGATAGCATCCGTTCGGGAATTCTTCGATGGTAGTGCACTCGCCTTCAAGTGCCTTTAGTTCGCTTGCAACATAATAGCGGCCAGCTTTGTCCCAACCCTGATAAAGCGGAATGACGCCTATTTCATCACGGGCAATCATATATACGTCTTTTTCGGAATCATAAAGCGCGAATGCAAAAATTCCGCTGAGCTTTTCAATGAAATCTTTTCCGTATGTTTTGTACAATGGGATTATGACTTCACAATCCGACATCGTCTTGAAATTATATTTTCCGGCGAAATCTTTTCTTATTTCTTTGTGATTGTAAATTTCACCGTTTACGGCAAGTATGATTTTTCCGTCGTCAGATACCAGCGGCTGCTTTCCTGAAAACGGATCAACGATGGCAAGCCTTTCGTGGCTCATGATTGCATTGTTCCCTGTATAGACACCCGTCCAATCCGGTCCGCGATGCCTTATCTTTTTTGACATCTCAAGGACCTGGTTACGAAGCTCATCCTTCAATCCTTCGCTGATTGGCATTGAGCCGCTGTTCAAATCAAACGCACCTACAAATCCACACATGAAATCCTCCTGCAATTCAGACAAAAAAAAGACGCAGACATAACCCTTCCGTAAAAGGATTACATCCACGTCTTCTTTGCCGTCTTATATTATAGTATCGGTTAGAAAAAAAAATTGCAATGTATATTCAAAAAAAATCTGATTTTTTTCGCGTAGTTTCGTGCAGGATTGGATTGGCGTTATGAACAAAAATAGTTTAAATAAAAAAAGCCGGCGACTGCCTGCTTTCCCGGAACGAATCCAGTATCATCGGCACAACGGAGCTTGACTTCTGTGTTCGGTATGGGAACAGGTATTTCCTCCGCGTCATGGTCACCGGCATATTTAATTGCCTAATCAATCAGCTTGGTGATTTCCTTGCTGATGAATATAATCTACATTATTTGAAAAAAACTGTCAATAGCTTTTTCAAATATTTGAAAAATATTTTACTTTTTTTTCATGATCAGCGTTACAAGACCGTCCTGGGAATCCACCGTGAGCTTGTACTTTCCGTTGCCGTCGGTATACACGTTGTATCCGTAGGTTGCGGTGAATTCTTTGTAGAACATCGCTGAATTGCACCGGTCTTTCGTGTCTTCGTCTATGTTTCCTGAGATGGTGCGCGTTTCGTCGTTATAATTGTAGGCGTTTCCGTATGCCATCTTATAAAGTGATTTTGCCTCGCCGTATGCTTCAGGCGTAAAATGCATGTTCATCTGCCCGCCTTTTATTTCTATGGTCACCATTGAATAAGAATTCGTTCCCCTTATCGAAATGATTCCGTCCATGTCTGCGTCTGCGGAGATTCCTGTTTTTGCGTCCGTTCCCTTCATGTTCATTTTCAGGTCGTATGTTCCTGCCGGCGGATTGAATGACTTTGATTTTTTCCATGCAAGGTCTTCCTCAGGAGGCACGATCGAGCCGTTTACAAAATCTTCAAGATTCAATATGAGCGGTTCAAGGAGGCATGTCCGTTCGATATCGACGCCAAGCTTTTTGTCTGCATATTTTTTGTAAAGCTTGTAATAGAAGTTTTCAGATTCAAAAACCATAAAATCAGAATTTATGGAATCAATGAAATCAGAAAAGGATGAAGATTGGTCATAATCTTTTGGAAGGAGCTTTTGTTCGACCGAAAGATTTGAATCGTCAAAGCTTATTCCTGCATGATTTTTTTTGTAGGCTTCGTAGTCGCTTTCTTTATTGAAGGTAAATGTTTCAGTTGCAGAAAGCCCCTTTATGTCGGCTTCCAGAACACCGTTTTTTCTGATCGTTAGGAGCGTGTTTATTTTTCTGTGGCCGGAAAAAGCAGTGCCGTTCCATGACTCATATATTTTCATCGAGTATACGCCGGGAGAAGGATTGAATTTTTCGGACATCTTCCAGTCATCTGCATGTGCGCATATAAAAATACTTGCTGCAAAGAGCAGGGCTGCTGAAAAAATCTTCTTAGCTTTGTTCATAAGTGCCTCCATATAAAAAAAGTCAGCTGATTATAAAACAACTGCTTGCGCCGTTGGTTTCAGGTGCAAGTGCTATTTTACAAGCTCCACTGTGATTTCTGCATTGGTGAATGCAGTTCCTTCTTCTCCTGCGTCATGCGGGATATCTATCCTGATTGAGTGAGGTATAGTGTCCTGCATGTCCGTTTTGAATGTATAGACTTTTGAAACTGAAAATCTTGCGCCAGGCTGAATCGGATTGTCCGAAATGCGCATTGCATAATAATCGTTTCCTTCAAGGAAAAACGTCCTGTATTGGTTTTCAACGTTTCCTACAGGGCTTGCCCACAGCCAGTTTATCTTTTTGTTTGAAACTCCGTTTATGGAAATTTTCACTTTCGTTCCTGCCGGGATATGTACTGAAGAACCGAAAATTTCATCCGTGTTTATATGGAACTCATAATCGAAATCATTTTCGCCTTTTCCCCACGGAATTTTTTCGAATGCGATATTCTCGTATGTGTGGCTCCATTTGAAATCTTCGGGAAGCGTTTCTTCAAGTTCCTTTGAGTCGAGCGTCAGAACCCTTACGGTGATTTTGAGATTTTCTATGCTCATCGGGTCGTCAAGTATCGGCGGGTCGTAGGAAAATCCTATGTTCGAGCGTTTTGTGTTTTCGATGTCACCCGTCAGGACAAAGCGTTTTTTCTGTACGAATGGAACTCCTTTTTTAAGCCCCTCTCCTGCATTCGGATATATGTCTGAAAATTCATGTACCCTTTCCCATTCTCCCGTAAGATCTGCAATCTGTATTGCAAAGCGGCTCAGGTCATGGTCGGGGATTCCGCTCATCTCAACTTCAATCACGGAGCCTTTTGGAATAGTTTTGTTCGGCGCAAAATCGTTCAGGCTGTGACCGAATTCATGATTTGATTCTTTGGTCAGGGAATTGTACAGGTTGTAATCGAAAGTGGCTTTTCCGTATTCGACCGTGCTTTCAAATCCGTTTTCGATGACTTCATATTTGCCCGGCTTTTTTTCGTCTTCCTGTTCTTCCGTTTCATTTGCTTGCGGCTGCAGGTTTTCCGTTTCTGTTTTTGCTTCCGGTTCAGGAGCAGTTTTTTTCGGAGCCGGCTGGAAATACTCTTCGGCTTTTTTTATTGCGGACTTTGTTTCATTTACTACAGCGTTAACGGCAGCCTCTGTTTTTTCTACGATTTCTTCTATTATTCCTGATGATTCAGGCCAGTTGAAGACACCGGGTTCAGGGGCGTAATCATTTTCAAAATAGCTGTTTTCAAATCCTGCATCGTCATAGATGTATTCGTCTTTGAAATCTTCATCAACGTGGAGATTTGCTTCTGCAATTTCACTTCTGTTCACATATGCCTCCGGGCTGGAAATGGATTTTGAAAGTGAAACCGTATAATCTTCACCGCCTTTGATCACGAGCTTTTCCGATGCATTGTTTTTTTTCTTTCCGTCCGACAAATCGCTCACTTCGATTTTTCCGCTCATGACTTCTATATTTACGGTGCCGTTTTTATTTTCCGGGTCTTCGGGACGCACGATCCTTGCCTGTGATTTTTGTGATACGGCGATTTCCTTGTTGTCCGCGCGGATTATGAATTTGTCGGTTTTTGACGTGCTTTCGACATAGATTTCACCGCTTATGAAATCAAGTGCCTGCTCTTTTTTGTTTTTAAAAATCTGCACCATGGATTTTTCACGGAGCTGGATTTTTACGTCGCTGTCCGGGAATTCCGTGTATGCCTCGGAGTTCATGGAAGTCCTGATTTTGTCACCGTCATAGATGTCGCTCGGATTTTGCAAAAGGCTCCAGATGTCGCTGTCCGCGAATTTTCTTTGGGCGGTGTTTTTCTTGAAGTAGATTTTTGCAATCGGCTCTTCGTTCTGCTTTATCGAATATGAGTTCAGGTCCTTGTAAAAAAGATACAGAAGGATCAAAGCCACGGCGGAGCAGATGATCAGTATTGCGTAATCAACTTTATTTAGCTTGTATCTGGTATTTTTTTTCTTCGTCATCTGTATTCACCTTTGACAAATCCGGGGCGGCGACACCGATTAGGCTTCTTACTTCATCAAGCGTCTTGAGTTTTGCATTTGATTTGAGATTGATTACCGCATACATTTTTATTTCGTCGGTTTTTCCTTTTACATGGACTCCCGGCATTTCTTCTACGGTTATCTTGTCCCTGATCAGATTGTAGGTGTTTTCCGTGATCAGAACGTCGGTTGCAAAAGGTTTGTTGAGAGCTTCCGTGCGGCTTGCAAGATTCACTGCATCTCCGATTACAGTATATTCCATGCGCTCGTTCGATCCGATCTGACCTGCAACGACATGACCTGAGTTTATTCCGCATCCGATCCTGACAGGAGGAAGTCCCTTTGACCTGCGCGCTGTGTTGAATGAAAAAAGCGAGTCCCTCATCATGAGTGCGGCCGTTACTGCATTAAGCGCGTCTGATTCAGGGCTTCCGGAAGATTCTGGTGCACCCCACACCGCCATGATTGCGTCACCGATGTATTTGTCAACCACGCCGCCTGTTTTGTTCACGCATTCGACCATGCGCGTCATGTATGCGTTCAAGAATTCAACGACTTCCTTTGGCTGCATTTTTTCGGACATTGCGGTAAATGAGCGGATGTCGGAAAAGAAAATGGTCGCTTTCCTGTTTTCGCCTCCGAGTGCAAGTTCACCGCGCGCCGCTTTTTGTGCGATCGTTTTGTTCGTGAATTTGCTGAACGATGACATGAGTTTTTCGCGTTCGGAAAGTCCCTTGCCCATCTGTATGAATGATTCCGTAAGAAGCCCAAGCTCATCCTGTGTGGTCGGTTTTATGTCAAGCTCGAATTGTCCGTGCTCGATTTTTGATGATGCGTCCACAAGGGTTTTGATCGGGTTCGTGATGCTCTTGCTGAAAAATCTGATCAGGATGATTGCGATGAAAAAGACTGCGAGTGAAAAAAGTATGATCCTGTAGGTCGTTTTGTTGATGACTGCATAAACTGATTTTTCTGAAATCGTGGTGATTACGAAAAGATCGTTTTTTATCTGGTGCACTGCCGTGAAAATTCCGTCGATGGAGGTCTGCGCATTGTTCTCCGACGGATTTGATCTGACTTCGTTTATTATCTTTTTTACTGCGGGATATTCCTTTTCGTCGCTCTGGTAATCCGGGTTTATGATTATTTCGGAATTTTCATTTACGAGGATCGTCGCATTGTTCGAACCTGTGCTCATGAGTTCCGCGAGTGTCTGGACTGAAAGGCATACGGCTCCGCTTTTCAAAGAATTTGCCGCTCCATATTCATAGAGAAAAATCACTGACGGGATTCCGAGCAGGCTGCTTGTGTTGAAGAATTTGACTTTCTGGGAATCTGCATGGGTTGAGTTCAAAAAACTCATTGCCTTGTCTTCGAGCGAAAATGAATTTTCATTTCCCGGATTGTTCCTGTAGCCTGTGTCCGTGCTGTAGATGAAAAGTATGTCCTGATTTGCATTGAAGAATATCTGCTCAAGATTTTTGATTTCATCCTGGTTTTCCAGCTTTGACACCGCTTCAAAAAGAACGAAGGAATTGCTCTGCATGTTTTCGAACTTTGACTGTATTGTCTCTGCCGTCCTTTCGTTGATCGTAAAGTTGTTTTCTTCGGCTTTAATTTTGTCGTCAAGCCTTACGAGCGTGGAGACCAAAATCGTAGAAACGCCGAGCACCAAAATGATAAGGCTCGAAAAAAGAAGAATCTGCTTGAGATTTATAGGATATTTTATTTTCACATTTCCTCCTGAAACCTGCTGTAGATTATAAACCCATTCTGTGCATGATTCAAGGGAATGTTGTTTTAAGCCGGAAACAAGGCATGGATGACGGACATATAAAAATCATGCCCGCCGTCATAAAACTATGCCTTCATTTTCCTAAGCTCGGAGATTGCAAGCGGTATGCATATAAAGAGTGCCAGCACGTCTGAAACTGCCTGGGCTGTCTCCACTCCCCGAAGTCCGAAAATCTGCGGTAGAATCAGAATCAGCGGTATAAAGCAGAATCCGCTTCTTGCACTTGCGGTCAATGATGCTTTTATTCCTTTTCCTATGGATTGGAGCATCATGTTCGTGATGATTATTCCTGCTCCGAGCGGCAATGCGGCGGCCTGCCATCTTAAAGCTGCTGCACCCACTTCAATGACTGCCGGGTCATCCCGGAAAAATGCGATGATCTGCGGTGCAAAAATCAAGCAGAGGACTGCCATGACCGAAAGAAAAATGGTTCCGTAGCGTAGGCAGAAAAAATATCCTTCTTTTACGCGCGACGTTTTTTTTGCTCCGTAATTGAAAGAACATACCGGCTGATATCCCTGGCCGAATCCGATAAGCGCACTTGAAACGAACAATGAAACCCTGCCCGTTACGCTCATGCCGGCAATGGCTGCTTCTCCGTATGCTCCTGCCGCACGGTTGAGAAGAAGGGTTGCAACTGCCGCAAGTCCCTGACGGAACAAAGCCGGAATGCCGCCGTTGATTATTTCAAGAAGATAATGTCCGTTCAGCCTGATGTTTTTGAATCTGAGCCTTATGTTCGCGCCTTTCCTTGTCCCGATGAGCAATACGGCAAAACTGATTGCCTGCCCTGAGACCGTTGCTATTGCGGCTCCGCTTACACCCAGCTTAAGTACGAAAATCATCAGAGGGTCGAAAGCTATGTTAAGGATTGCTCCGCACAACAAGCCTATCATTGCATACATCGCGCTTCCTTGATAACGGAGCTGGTTGTTCAGTACGAACTGCGCCATCATAAACGGAGAGCCGAGCATGATTATCCTTAAATAGCTGCATGTTTCTTCGATCAGATTTTCTGAGGCACCCAAAAAAGAAACGAGGGGTCTTATGAATATGATTGCAAGCGCACCGGTTGCTATGCCGAGAATAAGCGAAAGTGCAAGACCGGTTGCAGCCATTTCTTCCGCTTCCTTTTGATTTCCTGCGCCGAGCATCCGAGAAAGATAGTTTCCTGAGCCTTGACCGCAGAAAAATCCAAGCGCCTGCATTATTGCCATTGCGGAAAAAGCAAGACCCACAGCTGCCGTAGCTTCCGTTGAAATGCGGCCTACGAAAAAAGTATCTGCTGCATTGTACAAGGCGGTTACGAGCATGCTGATTATGGTCGGGACGGAAAGCCTCAGTATCAGTTTTGAAACCGGGGTTTCCGTCATAAGCTTGAAGCGTTCTTCCGATGCGCTTTTTCCTTGATTTTTTTGCTCTTCCATCAAACTTCAAATTGGTCGATCTGTGAGCCTATCAGGTTGATTGTATCTCCGACCTTTGAAGAAATGTCAATCAGCTCATGGTGATTGGCGATATCAGACTCTCTCTTCTTGCTGTCCGTTCCGCCGCATGAAAACAACAGAAACACGAATAAAACCAAAAAAAGTTTCCCGATGCTTTTCATTCCTAGAATCCTCCAAGAATCGTATTTCAGAAGCTTGTTCTAAAAAACAGGGGCTGGTTTTCAGAACGTCCATAAAACGTATGGTCATAGAATACTTTCGAGATCATACTGTCTTTATGACTTTTTTTCTATGTTTTTTTTCTATGGCTTTTTTATGGAAAATCTTCAAAAAACTTCAGTTTTTTAAAGATGCCTTATAGCAGATTACATGATCGTCCTGCTGATAGTGCTTTCCGGGAATCACGCTGAAAGGATGCTGCAGATCCGTTCCACCGAACCATTTATATGGAAGATCTTTTTCCGTTTTCCTCCTGCATATTTCTTCTATGCCGTTCCTTACGCAGCGCAAAAGAGAAATGTCATCATAGTCCTTTGCGTGTCCGTGAAGGATTGTATC
>JAFOTA010000101.1 GCA_017421145.1 Treponema sp. | reverse complement strand
CACGGTCCTGTCTTCCGAAATGAAGATTGCCGGTGTGTCAAACAATGAAAAATATTTTTCCGGCCCGAGCAAAAATGCTGATGTGCTCAATGCGTCTGCTTCCATTGATGAGCCGGAGATTATCGTGACGCTTTTGTAGCTGTCGTTTCCGGGAAATCCTGTCTTTGGATTCAGTATGTGGTGGTAGAGCTTTCCGTCCTGAACAAAATTGCGCTCATAGACTCCGCTTGTGACGACGCTCTGATT
Source organism: Treponema sp. (assembly GCA_017421145.1). The sequence continues at coordinate 8,332 of JAFOTA010000101.1, read as the reverse complement.
TTCGCTGCATGACAAAAAAAGCGCGGGAGAACCATTTTCGTCAAACGGATTTTTTATTCCCACGTTCCAAAGCGCACCGTTTTTCTTTTTTCCCCACACATAGATGTTTCCGCCCAAATCGATTATGGCGCAATCAATTTTTTCTTCGGACAAAATTTTTGCAACTTCATCGGCGGCATAACCTTTTGCAATTCCACCAAGGTCCAGCGACATTCCCTTTTTTTTGAGGAAGACTTTTTTTTGATTTCCGTCCTCCGTAATTTCGACTTTTGTATAATCGACAAGTGAAAGAGCTTCATCAATTTCTGACTGAGACGGAACTTTCGCATGGTCCGTGTTGATTCCCCACAAGTTTACGAGCGGTCCGATGCTTGGGTCAAAAATACCTTCCGTTTTTTTTGCGACCGACAAAGCCGTTTCAAGAACGAACGCAACATCATCATGGACGGGAACAGATTTTTCACCGGCAGATGAATTTACGAGACTCAAATCAGAAAGCGGATTGTTGACGTTGAACCTGGAATCAATCTCTTCAAGGCGGGTGAAAATTTTTGAATACAGACTGGAGCTCCCCTGTTCAAAAGCATTCACAAAACATGCCGTACCCAAAAACTGAGCCGAAAAAGGAGACTCCATTTTTTTTGTGCATCCCGAAATCAACAGGAGCGGAAAAATCAGCAGGAATAATTTTTTCATTATGGAAATCAACCGCCACACCGAATCAGCATGGCGGCATTAAAAAATCTACGGACGCACGACAACCTTGGCAAGGTTCGGACGTTTTTCCAAATCCTTTTTCAGACCATCCTCGCGTGCCTTGTTGACGTAGGCCGGATCCTGGAATGAATATTTAAAGTTGGTGTGAACGTCGTAGGTTCCCTTCATCAGAGCGTAGGCATCTTCTGTCATTACAAGCTCCTCGTCCGTCGGGATTACGAAAATCTTTGTCTTTGAATCGTCGGCTGAAATGCAGGTCTCGGCGTTTCCGGTGAATGACCATTCGTTTTTCTGCGCGTCGATTTTGATTCCGTAATTCTCAAGACCTGAACATGCCTTGCTTCTTGTAATCGGACCACGCTCTCCAACACCGGCTGTCCAGACGATTGCATCCACGTGGCCAAGTTCCGCCATGTACTGACCGATGTACTTCTTGATTCTGAGTGCTTCCATTTCAATAGAAAGCTGGCAGAGCTTGTCACCCTTTGCGGCTTCAATTTCAATGTCGCGTCTGTCGGAGAATCTTCCGGTGATTCCAAGGCATCCGCATTTTTTGTTCAAGGCCTTGTCCATCTCGTCGGCAGACATTCCAGTTTTGCGCATGATGTAGAAAGGAAGCGCCGGGTCCAAATCTCCTGAGCGTGTTCCCATCACAAGACCTTCGAGCGGAGTGATTCCCATGGACGTGTCATAGCACACACCGTTTTTCACAGCGCACATTGATGAGCCGTTTCCGATGTGGCAGATTATGAGGTTCGTGTCCTTCGGGTCCTTGTGCAGAAGAACCGCGGCACGTTTTGCTGTATAAAGGAAAGAAGTTCCATGGAAACCGTAGCGGCGGGCAGCATATTTTTCATACCACTCGCGTGGGATTGCGTACTGGAAAGTTTCCTCCGGCATGGTCTGGTGCCAGGCTGTGTCCATGATTGCGGCATGTGGAATGTTCGGCATAACTTTCTGCGCGGCCTCGATTCCCATGATGTTCGCAGGCATGTGGAGCGGTCCCAAATCAATAACGTCGCGGAATCCGTTAAGAACCTCGGGCGTAATCAAAACTGATTTCGTAAATTTTTCGCCGCCATGGAGAACGCGGTGTCCGACAGCCCCGATTTCGTCCATTGATTTAATCACTCCGACCTCGGGATCCGTAATCTCCTTTATGATAAGCTCAATCGCTTCCTTGTGAGTCGGGCATGGAGATTCGATTTCAGTTTTCTTTCCCTTCGCCTTGTGCGTGATGCATGAACCGTCAATTCCGATTCTCTCGACCACACCGTTTGCCATAACTTCTTTGTTATCCCAATCGTAAACCTGATATTTCGCGGATGACGAGCCGCAGTTCAGTGTCAAAATCACCATTGCCATAAAAAGCCCCTAAGATAAAAAAATTGAAAAACAGATTCATTATATACCATGGCACAGGAAAGGTCAAATTGCAAGTTATGAAGAAACATGGTATAATCCACCATAATTCAAGGAGATGAAACGGATGGACGAACAGAACGACAATTTTTTGAAAAAGCCGGAGCAGCAGATTTCAAGCACGGAAAACAACCAGCCTCAGGCAAATGCAGATTCAAACAATGAACAGCACATTCATTATGAAATAAAAAAATCAGCGGACATTCCGGTATATGCTTCCCAAGTCACTAAACGCACTGTGGACGGCAAGGCCATTGCTTCCATGGTTTTGGGAATAGTCGCCCTTCTTTTGGATCTTACGTTCGTTTTGTCGCCGGTATCGGTTATACTCGGAATAGTCGGACTGGTTTTGGGAATAGTTTCAAACAAAAAGAGCCGCAGCGGATTCGCCATCGCAGGAATAGCGACATCTGCCGTAGCGATAGGCCTTGGTCTTTTGGAAGCCGCTTCATGCTTCGGTTGCTGGGCAATGTTTTCGAATGAACTCCGAAATACCGAAATGTGGATCGACGGCATGGAAGATTTCAATTTTGCACCCTTCCAACCCATGGAAAATCCGGGAGAAACTTTGATTATATAAGCACTGCATCAGGGCAAAAACAGATCTTTCCAGGTAAAAAAAAATCCCCCCGTAATCAGCGAGGGGAACATAACGGCATTCTAAATGAACTTTTTGACTTCAACCGGTGAAATGCATTCGGTTTTGTACGCCACGACAAAAGTTCCGAACATTGCGGTAAGCATGTCAAATCCTGCAGCAAATGCACAGATTATCGGAGCTGCATCCTTTATCAAAAGATAGCCTGTTTCAAAGCTTGGTCCATAAGCCGCACACATTACGGTAATTGCAATGAACGGACCACCGACCGGATGATTCGGAAGCGCAAAAGAAAGAAGCAGCGCAAATCCTACGATCCACAAGCACATGAGCGGCGTTAAAGAAGTGTCCAGCAAAATATAAGAGCGGAGAATCTGTATGAAACAGACAGTCGTCACCAATGCCGCGCCGCCCCTTCCAAAAATAGAAAACAACGGATAAACGGACGCATTCACCCTTCTACGGATTCCAAGGCTTTCTTTTCCATGCCTCATGTTCAAGCCGAGAGTCAAATTCGTGTCGCCGCTGAAAAATGCCACAAGGAAAGGACAGATCGATGCATAAAGGATTTTCCAGACTCTTTTTTCCTTGCAGATTATCGACGTGACGATCGGATAGAACAAAAATGCCACGAGCGCCAAGTCAACCGAAAGAAGGATTATCAACGGCATGAAAATCTTGAGCTTCTGGAGCATCACGAATTCAATCGTCCATTTGCAGACCACGGCAATCATTCCGACTGAGAAAACTTCCGTCAAGAAACTCATGACACGGTAGCAGACATGGCTCATAGAATCAAAGAAATTCACTCCCGGCTTACCGTACATCCTTTCGCTTGAAAAAGCACCGCCAAGCAATGCCGCAATAATAAACACGGGCAGAATATAAGCACCTTCTTTCAGAACTTCAAATCCTGAATAAGGAAAAAGCTGGGTCAAAAGTGATTTGAAATCCAAGGTTGCCGTTTCCTTGACTTTTTCTATTGAAATCGGAAGGCGCGGAAGCAGTGCAATCAAAGCGGAAACAAGACCGACCACAGCAAGGAAAATCGACGTGACGGCTATAGTACCGAATGTCCAGCCCATGACTTTCAGAGTCTTTTTTTCTTCGCGCAACTTGTAAAAAGCGGTCGCAACCGAGAAAAACAGAACCGGAATCAGCATATAACGTCCGAAGCGGATTACGATATCAGAGATAAAATCCAGGACAGCCTGCCCCTGGACACTGTTTACTGGTAAAATCAAGGCGGCCACAATACCGATTATGACCCCGATAACATATTTCATCCAAAGTTTCATGCCTGGATTATACCACAAGCAAAGTATGTGGTCAAAGGTAGGCATATCAAGCGGCAGAAAACACAGACTAGATTTTTAGCTTCATTTGCCTTATTCTATAGTGGAAAAACATGGGAATTCCGTTGAAGGGAGCCTAGAAAATCATAAAAAACAGGGAAAATCTATGGAAAACATGAAATGGATCGTACTGGGCATAGCAGTTTTGATGTATGTCCTTGTAATACTCATCCAGGACAAAAAAGTTCTGTTCTCCACGGCGGCGGCACTTGCAATTATCGTCCTTGCAGCATTGTTTCCGGGAGAAATATTCAAGCTTCCGCAGGATCTTGTGGCTGCAGAAAACATGGCGCAAAACCGTCTGTTCGTATTGGAGCACTGCTTTTTGGACGGCGTTATAAACTGGAACATACTCATGATTTATCTCGGCTGCATGCTGATTGCGGCTTTGTTCATATATTCAAGGGTTCCTGCCAGAATAGCAGACGGCATCATAGAAAAATGTCCGAACACAGGCTTGGCAATGGTTGCAATCCTCGCAATGACCGGCATTATTTCAATTTTCGTTGAAAATGTCGCAACCGTTCTGGTCATGGCACCGATAGCACTTGCACTCTGCAAAAAACTGAACAAAAATCCGACGCTGTTCATGGTCGGTCTTGCAGTGATGAGCAATCTTGAGGGAACCGCAACTTTGGTCGGTGATCCGCCTTCAATGATTTTCGCAAGCTACGCAGGATACACGTTCAACGACTTTTTCGTGCACAACGGAAAGCTCTCTATTTTCTTCATCATACAAGTCGGACTTTTGGTCGGATGTGCTTTCTTCTATATTTTATTCTCAAAAACCGGGAAAAACAAAATAGAAGTCGTAAAAGAACCAATAGTTTCATGGATTCCGCCGATTCTCCTCATACTGATGATTCTCGGTCTTGCCGTAATGTCATTCATAAAAATCAGGTTTGCCTATGCAAGCGGCTGTTATGTTCTGGCTCTCGGACTTATCGGATTGATCTGGTACATGATAAAAGAAAAATCATTCAAATCGACCAAAAAGCTCATAAAAGATTTGAACTGGGAAACGATTTTCTTCCTGATCGGTATATTCATAATCATAGCCGCAATCGAATCTGTCGGCCTGCTAAATGATCTGGCAGCACTTCTTGCCGGGTTGACCAAAGGCTCCAAATTCATAGGATTCCTGCTCGTGCTTGCGGTTTCAATAGTAATCAGCGGATTCGTGGACAACGTTCCGTACATCATAGCAATGCTTCCGGTTGCAGATGCAATGGCTTCATCAATGGGCGTAAACGGAGAGCTTTATATGTTCGCGCTTTTGATCGGCAGCTGTCTCGGCGGAAACCTGACCCCATACGGCGCAAGCGCAAATATAGTTGCCATGGGAATCGTAAAAAAAGAGGGCTACCCGATGAATTTCGGAAAGTGGCTTAAAGTCGGAGTTCCGTTCACATTGCTTACTACGGCGGCGGCATCTGCAATCCTCTGGCTGCTCTGGGCATAAAAACAACAGAAAAAGGATACGTTTATGGAAGACGAAAAGAAAACAAACGAAATTGCACCCGTTGAATCACAGATTCAAAAAACAGATAACGGCGAAAACAATGACAACACCATGACCGTTGCAGTAGCATCGCTCATTTTCGGAATCCTCTCATGTGCAGGAAACGCCGCTTGGGGATGGGGTTCAATGGTCTGCCTGCTTTTAGGAACTGTCGGCATACTCATGGGAATCAGCGCAAACAAAAAAAGAACGACCACACCCGGAGTCCTCGGAGTGATTTTTTCTCTTATCGGTCTTTTGATTTCAGGTCTTGGAACCGCCTGCATGATTTGTGCAACGACGGGAATCGGAGCCATCGTCTCTTGTGCTGCGTGCGGAATCATAAAGTGCGTCCGCTAGGAAAACGATGCATCCGGTCATAAACATTTTGGGCAGGTCAGTGCCAAGCTACTCCCTCTGCATTATCGCTGGAATAGCCGCCGCATGTCCTGCCTTGATTTTTTCCGCAAAAAAATTCAACGTAAAAATAGAAGATTCAATCTACTCGTTCATCTACGCTTTCATCGGTCTTGTAATCGGTGCAAAACTTTTTTTTCTTCTATTAAATATAAAATCGATTCCCCAAATAGTCAGCGAACATGGGATACAAATCTTGCTGTCGGGCGGCTTTGTCATATACGGCGGCCTTGCAGGAGCTTTTTTAGGAACATACATTTATTGCCGCCAATTCCATATTTTTCCCCGGAAGATTTTTTCACTGCTCATCACATTTACGCCGCTGATCCAGTGCTTCGGCAGATTCGGTTGTCTTTTCGCCGGTTGCTGCTATGGTCTCCCATATTCCGGAAGATTTTCAATCAACATAAACGGAATCGAAAGATTTCCCATCCAAATCATAAGCGCCGCCCTTGATTTGATTTTGTTTTTGATTTTATTTTTCAGGATGATTGCCTTGAAAAAAAGATTCCTCCAGTTTGAAATCTACCTGATTCTATATTCCCTCGGCAGATTTTGCATAGAATTTTTCCGTGCAGATTCAGAACGCGGATTTTTCGGTCCTCTTTCCACTTCACAATGGATAAGCATCGTTTTTTTCGCTGTTGGAATCATCAAAATTGCAAGAATATCGATTTTGACAAAATTTCGATTTTTGTCATCTTGACCAAAAAATATCTAATTGCTACAATTTTCACATTCGAACTTACCATAATTCCAGAGGTGTCAAATGACAAAGGATTACAATCTTGAGAAACAGCATGCAAAAGGAAAGCTTCATGCTATCGAAAGAATCAATGCGTTGTGCGATAAAGACTCATTTTTTGAAATTTATTCCGCAGCCCGTCACAACTGTACAAGCTTCGGCATGGACAAAAAGGACATCCCTTACGACGGTGTCATTACAGGCTTTGGAAAAATCAACGGCAAAAAAGTCGCCGTATATGCACAGGATTTTACGGTTCAGGGTGGAAGCCTTGGAAAGGTTCACGGTGAAAAAATCGCAGAGCTTACAAAAAAAGCAATAGAAGCCAGATGCCCGATCATCGGTCTCAATGATTCAGGTGGAGCGCGCATTCAGGAAGGTGTCGATGCACTTTGCGGATACGGAAATATTTTTTATGAAAACGTGCAGGCATCCGGTGTCATTCCGCAGATTTCAATAGTTGCAGGACCATGTGCCGGCGGCGCAGTTTATTCTCCGGGACTCACAGATTTCATCTTCACTATCGACAAGATTTCCGAAATGTTCATCACGGGTCCGAAAGTCGTAAAGCAGGTCATGTTCATGGACATCACCAGCGAAGATTTGGGAGGAGCCGCAATCCACTCACAGAAATCAGGCGTTGCACATTACCGCTGTGAAAATGAAAACGAATGTTATGAAAAAGTCCGCAAGCTTTTGGATTACATCCCGCACTACTACGGCGAGCAGCTTGAAGCAAACGAAAAATTCAAGTTCGATGCAAAAAAGAAGGCAAGGGAAATTCAGGAAGTCATCCCGGAAGAAAGCAAAAAGCCATACGATATCCGCAGCGTAATCAATTGCGTCGTCGATGATGATTCGTTCTTTGAAGTCATGGCTGAGTTTGCCGGTAATGCAGTCGTCGGATTTGCAAAGATTGAAGGAAAAACCGTCGGTATCGTTTCAAACAACCCGGGTTATTTCGGTGGACTTTTGAACTGCGATGCATCCGACAAGATTGCACGCTTCGTAAGATACTGCGACTGCTTCAACATTCCGCTTGTCACTTTCGTTGACGTTCCAGGCTACCTCCCGGGTCCAGAGGAAGAGCAGAAGGGAATCATCCGCCATGGAGCAAAAGTCCTCTACGCATATTCCGAAGCAACAGTTCCGAAGATTACGGTAATCACACGCAAGGCATACGGTGGAGCCTACATCGCAATGTGCTCAAAGCATCTGGGAGCTGATTTTGTGTACGCATGGCCAAAAACCGAAATTGCAGTCATGGGTGCAGAAGGTGCCCTTGGAATCCTTTACGCAAAGGAAATGAAAGATCCAGCCCAGGCAGCACTTGTCGCACAGAAGTCACAGGAATACAAGGACACTGTTATGACTCCTGATGTTGCAGCAAAAAGAGACTACATCAGTGAAATCATCAATCCTGAAGATACGCGCGAACGTGTGGCACGCTCACTTGAATTCCTTGAAGGAAAATCTCAGAACGACATTCCACGCAGAAAGCACGGAAACATTCCTCTGTAATCTTCTGTAAGCAAGCAACAAAAAAGACCCTGACTTAAAAACGAGCCGGGGTCTTT
>JAFOTA010000014.1 GCA_017421145.1 Treponema sp. | reverse complement strand
GGAGAATGAAAATCTGCCTGTCGTTGAAGACAATGCCGGAGAAAACGTCCAGAACAATGAGCCTGTAACAGAGCCTCCTGTCGAAGAAGAAGAGATAGATGAAAACAGACCGGCGCAGGAAGACCGTGCCGGTGAAAAAGTTTCTGATACGGAACCGGAAGAAGATGAGAGACCTGTAGAAGAAGATCTCCGCGGTGAAAAAGTAAGGGCAATAGAACCTGACGTTGACGAAACAAGAATTCCTTCTGATGATTTTGAAGGTGAAAATGTATACGGTGCAGAGCCTGATCCTGTTCCTCCGTCCGATTTACCGGAAGAAAACGTTGAGGATGCAGAACCTTCACCGTCAGATGACAAGGCAGGGGAAGCCGTGGCAGATCATGAACCTCTTCCGTCGGATGACAAGGAAGGTGAGACCGTATATGAAAATGAGGCAGGTCCGGGTGAAGACATGAAGGGTGAAGGCGTTGAATCCAATGAAAACGTCCGTGAAGCCTCTGACAAACCGTCCGTTCCTCGTGAAGAGCCTGTCGCCGATTTGAGTGCGGTACGCGATCCTGAGCTTTACTACAACGCAGAACCGAAGCAGGATTCTGAAAAAGAAAATGTCGAGCCTGTTGAACCGGAAAAAGACGTTCCTGAAGATTCAGAGAAGGAAGAAATCTCAGAAAAAGAGCCGGAAACTGAAACAGAAGAAACTCCTGTTGAAAGCGGTGAGGTTGAAGAGAAAACTCCTCCTGAGGACGTTGAAAAAGAAAATGCCGTTCCAGAGACCAAGCCGGAAGACGATATACCTGTCGAAGCTGTTCCTCATACCGGAATCGAAAAATATGTCGTCACCGAAAGCGGGCTTAAGAAAGGCTTCTATTATGTCCAGATTGCCGCGCTCAGTGATACGGACAGAATTGAAAAGATCATCAAGGAATACGGAAAATATCCGTTTGCACTTGTTAAGGCTGGAAAGGCATATAGGGTTCTTGTCGGTCCTTTGACCCTTGACGAATATGGAAGCGTGCTTGAGAAATTCAAGTCGTTCGGCTACAAGGATGCATTCGTCAAAAAGATCAAATAGAGCCGCTTGAAAAAAATTCGAAATCGCGCTGCCCGGAAACTTAGGTTTTGTGCATCTTTGTGCTACGGTTTTCGGACAGGTCAATCCTCCCAGTCCCATTCACACTTCAGCCGCTCCTTGTGTGGATGGGATTTTCTTTTTCCCGGGGGTGTTTCGTAAAAATACCTGAAATGTTGACCGACCCATGTTTTTGAACTATAATAGTAGAAATAGAATGCTGTTATTTATGCACGGATAATCTCCCCGGCATGGGGAAAGGTATGCTGATTATGAACAAGAAGTTCTTGTATTTTTTTGTCCCGTTATTGACTCTTTCGATTTTTTTTAGCGGCTGCAATATGGATTTGCTGGATGCTCCCGTAGTTGATCAGTTGTCCGGTTCTTCATCAAAGACACTTCTTCCGCCAAGGGGTGTAAAAGCTTCTCACGGTCAAAAGCGCAAGGTGGTGCTGTCATGGAATCCTGCTGCCGGTGCTGCCTATTACAACATCTATTCTGCCGAGACTCCGTTTGAGCTTCCTGTTTTGTGCGGCGAAACTTCGGATTCAGTCCCGTCTTTTACGGTTGAAGAATATGCGTCCTCCGAAAAGTACTATTACATAACCACGATAAGCTATTCAGGCGAAGAATCTGATTTTTCTCTCTATGCATACGGAACCACGCTTGCAAAACCGGTCATAACGAATGTTGTTTCGGATACGAACGGTACTGCATCATCAGTAAGCTGGTGGATGGACAATTGCACTGAATCGACATATTCGGACAACGTCTGCTTTGAAATAGAAGTAGAATCGGATGACTCAGGAAAAGAGACCAAATCTGCTCAGGTGAACAGGTCAAACGGTGACTGCCGGGCATTTTCTGCTCTTGTTACTGGTTTGCGTCCGGGAAAGACATACCGGTTCAAAGTGATTGCATGTACCTTGGACAATTCACGCGATACGGAAAGCAGCGACAGTTTCAGCAGCGATATGGCACACAGCCTTAGTCCGGAAGCCCCTGGTGATCTTTCTGCTTCATGCGGAATAGAAAAAGACCGGGTTACCTTGAGCTGGAACATCCCTCCGTTTGCAGAGACAAAAGAAAGCGGCGGAACTTACGCCAAGTGCCCTGTAAGCTTCAAAATCCTGCGTAAAGAAAAAGATGCCGACGACAGAAGCTGGGTGACCATTGCACCATACATCGGTATATATAACAAATCTTCAGGAATCAGGTTCAACTGCGGAAACAACACGTCATCTTCAGGCAGCGTCCTTTCTGTTGAAAAATATGACGGTACGGATGCTGAGATAAATCCTGAATTTGCGGCATATATACCTGGTTCAAGGCTTACGTATACCGACAATAGCGGAATCGTGCGCGGAAAGCAGTATGTATACAAGGTTCAGGCATATACGGACGGTGAGGACAGCAAATTCGTTCCTGTTTCATCCGAGCTTTCATCTGCATGTACGGAAGGCTGGCCGCTTGCTTCTGCCTTGTTCTCCGCCAATGCTGATTACAGGGTCGCAGAAGGAAAGTATGACAACATTTCGGTGTCGTTCATGCTTGATTTCAATGAATCCGGCGGTCAGTACGCTTATCTGCTCACGTCGGTCAGAACACCGTTCATCGGAAGTTCAGGAGCCGAAAAGCTTGAGCAAATCTTTGACTCGCTTGCTTCCCTTGATTCATACAGGAAAAATTTCAGCGGCCAGGAGCTGACTCAGGAAGAGGGATATCATGAATATGCGGTTTATATCGTAAAGCCCGGAACTGAGGCGGTACCTTCAAATCCAGGTTCGGATCCAGATTGCTATGACAAGATTACTGCGCCGAACAGAATAACCGTTACCGATGACATAAGCAAAAAGCCGGAGATAAAGAATTTTACGGTCAAGGACGGTTATGCCGGAAAATTCGTCCTTTCATGGATTTATGACGCAAACTGCAATTATACGGTCAAATGGGAAGATCAAGCCAGCGGTGTTTCTGAAACGAAAGCCTTGGATGCCGGTGAAATAACCGTTCAAGGCACTCTTGCAACTTATGAGCATACGGCAGATTCCGGTGTTTCCAGATATTATTCCCTGATTGCAAACAAAGAGGGAATAGAGGTTGCAAAGGCGTTTGAAGATGAAGAAAATGCACCGGTGCTTTCAAAAACGCTCGGCACTGCACAAGTAAGCGTTTCCCCTGCAGATTATGACAAGATTACGTTGACGTGGCCTTCAGTGCAGATGGCAAAATCTGGTTCATACGTCGTTTCTGCAAAATATGAAGGAGAGGCTTCGGAGCTGACTGCATCCAATACTGAAATAAGCGAAGAAAACGGCATTGTCACATGTACCATCACCAAACCGTCTGGATTCGATGATGCAAAGGTTTCAGGAAAGAACATAAAGCTGAGCGTAAAGGCTGTAAGCGAAAAGCGGAGCGGGGAATCCACTACAAGCACAACTGTCGATGCATGTACCATGGGGCCTGCGTTGCTTGACGTTAGGGCAGGAAACATAAAAACTGACGAAATCATAATCAGCTGGAAGGAAATCCCTGGTGCGGACGGCTATCTGATTCACAGGGTGCGCTATGAAGACGGATATGCTCAGAATTTTGTTCCGCAGACGGACACATATTACTATCACGACGGAAAGATTGATTCCATAAACGAAAAGAGGGCTTCTGTCTCCGTTTCAAACGGCAGGATCACGCTTTCGGACAAATATTGCGAGGCAGATGACGCGACAAGCTCCTATGAAAGCAACCAGAGCATGATAAGCTGGGGTCTTCCGTTCGGATATATAGTGCTTCCGCTTAAAAAAGGCGGCTCGGATTCTGATTTTGAATTTGACGGCCTTAAGGCATGTTCATCCTCAAATTTCGAATACAAAAATCTTTCGGGCATAAAATCCGCGGCATACGGATGGGGACTTGCTGTCCGAGCATATAAATCTGAAAGTTCAAGCACTCAGGAAATCAGCTGGGAGCAGCCATACAACAAAAATTACCAGCCTGTCCTGTACAGAAGAATTTCCGGTTACAACGGCGAATGGGAAAAAGTGGACGCAAATATTCCGTCTGGTGCAACGTCCGCAAGCTACAAGCCGGAAGAAATTTCTGAAGCCTATGAATATGCGGTGGCATACGGAAGGACTAAACAATCGATCGATGTGCCTGATGATATGCCGGGTTCGCTTTTGAACGACACTGGAAAAGGTCTTTCCGCACCCGAAACGAATTATGACTACACAGGTCTTGTTCCTGAAAAGAAAAACAAGGGCTACCTTCTTGCGGTAGATTTTGCTGCACAGTACGGAGGAACCCTTTCTGGTGACGGAACCTACATAAAAGACGGAAATTATTATTCCGAAAAAGTCCGTTGGAACGAATGGGACTACAACAAGCGTTCGATCGGCCCTGACAGCGCGGAAATTTACATAAGGAACTACAATCTGTCCGACCAGTGGATCAAAGTTGCTGATCTGGACAAGGACATGCATTTCTGCGGACAAAATACCTGTATATTGAATACGAACGTGACAGGAGAAAGCGGAGACGTCGCGATATACCTTTCACCGAAGACACTTGCAAGTGCATCTAATCCGGTTACGGAAGGTTTGCTCCAAGTATTGAGGGACGCAAAGCACTATTATTCGATTACATTGACAAGGGGTGCTGTTTCAGAGTCGCAGGGAAAAGACGGAGAATATTATGCATACCGGCAGATTTCACCGATAGAGCTTGTCCGTGCGGCAATGATTCAGATGAGTGCCGTTATGAATGGGGTCGGCAAGTTGGATACTGAAACAGAAAGCGGTGAAGGCTCTGTCAGCGGTTCCTACATTTTTACGCATCAGTCAACGATGAATATGGGAAAGGATTATAAATACTCCATAAGCAACTACAGTTCAGCTTTGAATACAAAATGCGGAAAAAAAGTTTATTCGTTCCAGATATCAGTACCTAATGGCTCCGTAGTAAAAAGAGATCAGCCTGGTATCGGTGGATATCCGAAATCATTTAATTCGACAACTGTAAATATATCTCCAATAGACAGCTTGAACACGCTGGAATCATATTCCGGTTCGATTACGTTCGAAATGAGCGGTTATACATCTGCATCATTCTCATGCAAGGGAGAGACCATTTCTATCAATAATAATGCTGAAAACAGAAGAAAATGGATTCCGTTCAAGCTCCATGGTGATGATACTGATTACAGTGAATCTTCCGCCTACGGATGGTGGCCGAATGACTAGGAGGCTGAAAATGAACCGAAAATTCCGTACAGGACGCTTGTCTGCAGTATATGCATTTGCTTTTGCCGCGCTTTTTTCTTTGACGGCTTTTTCATGCAAAGATTTGTTTCAGGGAAAAATCCCTATGGATACAGATTGTGATGATGCGTCTCTAGCTGACTTGTTCTCCGGTGACCTGGAGCTTAAAGAACTTCCGGTTCCTGAGCAGGTTACGGCTTCAAAAGGTTGGTATTCAAAGGACATCATGCTGAGCTGGACTCCTATCCAGTACGCAAGGTCATATTGCATAGAGCGGGCGGTGGTAAAGGAGCCTGATGCTGACGGAAACTGGCATTATCCTGATGTGTCGGAGTTTGAGACCCTTGTCAAAGACTGGTACGGCGGAAACGTCTATACGGACAAAATCCTTTCGTCCCCGTCATTCAACAACAGCGAGTACGGATGGCGTTTTTACTACCGCATACAGGCCAAGAATCTCAGAAAAGGCCTTGAAAGCGAATTTTCCGGTGAAGATACGGAAGGCTGCGGATGGCTTCTTGCGCCTCCTTCAAAATGCGAGGCCGACAAAGGAAAAAGCGTAAGTTCAATAAGCGTTTCTTGGAATAAAGTTCCTGATGCCGCGGCATATTTGGTTTTCCGCTCTTCAACCGAAGATTTCTCCAGCTATGAGAAAATCGGCGAAGTGCTTGGAAATACCCTTTCATTCTCTGATACTATTCCAAAGGCTGATCAGGGGCTTGAAAAGTATTATAAGATCAAGGCAAAGCATTCAAAGGGCGGTGAATCCGAATTCTCAGGTCTGGTCATGGGCTACACGCTTAAAGACGGTGCGCCGTCAAGTCCGTCGAATTTGCATGTGCTTAAACCGGATGCAGAAGAAATTTCAAAGCTTGACATAGCATGGAATCCTGTTCCAGCTCCTGACGGAAGTACCGTTACATATTCCGTTTACCGTACAAGCTCGGTGGATTCGGTCTATACCAAGCTAAAGGCAAAGCTTGCGTCTTCTTCTTATACTGATACGAGCGTAAAGCCGGGAATCAAATATTACTATTATGTCCAGACATGCGTGGAAAAATCCGGGGAAACTCTTGTCAGCGCATTCAGCGACACAGGCCCGGAATCTGAAAATCCAGTGGCGGGCATTTTGCTGAGTCCTCCGTCAAAAGTTGAAACGGAAGATTCCGAATACAGCAATTCCGTGAATCTGGTCTGGTCACCATCCATAGGAAATGATGAAGGAATTTCTTTTGTATATACCGTATATTCTTCACAAAGCGAAAACGGCACGTATACCCCGGTTGCAGGCTTTGTAGATATCACTGGAGACGATCACGGCGACGGAAAGCTGTTCTGCGAAATACCGAAATATGATTATTACAAAATCAGCTCCAAAAAGGAATCGGACGGTACCCTTGAAAGTGCGCTTAGTCCTGCTGCGGCTCCTTTGCCTGATTCTCCAGAAAATGTCCGTGCAACAAAGACTCTGGTTCTGGATTCCAAGTGGACGGGTCTTTCAGGTGACGGGGAAGCGAATCAGTTCGGAGTTTATCCTGTGCGCATCACATGGAATCATCCGGCAGAAGGTGCACCGGCGGGATACAACGTCTACCGTTCTGCAAAGCTCGACGCTTCTTCATTCGTAAAAATCAACGAAAGCCTTGTCACCGAATGTTCCTACATTGACAGAAATGCCACCGCAAAACCGGGAGTGTATTATTACTACAAGGTCGTTTCGGTCAACAGCCTTGGTCAGGGCAAAAAAGGAAATGATCCTGCATCCGATTCCGCACATGATTCATGGGGATACGGTGCGCTCACGACAGATCAGTGGTTCAGGGAATATAACACGACGGTCCTTTCGTCACAGAAAAAGCTCACCCTCATGCACAATCCTGATGACATGAAAAAGCTCGGAAGCGAAACGGTGAACGGAACGATAAGCGGAACTTTGGGATATAACGCTCAGGTTGCAGGTCTTGGAGCCGAAATCACCATGCCGTATTCTAATTATGCTGATTTCTACATCAATTCAAACAGTACCCTTGGAGTATATTTCTGCCTTACTGGAAACACCGACACTACAAGCAACATGAGCGGAAACGGAAACATGCATGGTACCGTGACATGCACAGGAATGTATCCTGGTGAAGTAGGGTACGGCGGCCTTCAGATAAAAGGTGGTGCTGCAGGCGGCGGTTATTATATGGTAAAGACAAAATCACTCGACGGAGCGGTTTTGTTCTCGAACAATGTCGATTATCTCATAGGAGAAGAAAATAAATGATTAAAAAAAATAGAAAGATGGTCCGTGCGCTGATTTTTGCATGCATTTTGTTCTGCACGTGTACGGCTTTGATTTCCTGCTATTCACCGTCTCCTCTTTACGGTTCATGGGCTGACAATCAGGGAAATTCAATAAACTTTGTAATGGACGGAAGCTTTACGGCCAAGATTGCAGGGACATCCGGCACTGAGACATACACCGGAACATACAATGTCCTTGACAACATAATCGTGTTCTCTTATGAAAAGGACGGGTATTCCTATTCAATCAACACGGAATGGGACATACGCGGATATATCCTGTATTGTACGTGGGTGGACAGATCCGGTTATTCCAGACAGCTTACGCTCTATCATACATCGAGGTAAAGAGTGAAACGTATATTTTTGATTTTATTGCTGCTCGTACCGCTCTCTTTTGCATTTGCAGATGATTCTTCAAAAGCAGATTCAGGAAACTCAGAAGTCAACCTGAACCCTGTCACCGGTTTCCCGGAGATTGAAGAAAAACCCTTCGTGATTTTCAATGAAGGAGCCACATATGCCCTGGTCACGCGCCTGGAAAAGCAGGAAAACAGGAGCAATTTTGTATATGAAGACCATCTCCTCGGATTGTTTTTCAGCATTCAGACGGAGAACATGCACCCTCTGAACAGCCTTGTAAAACTGAGCGTGTACTATCCGTTTGCCCATGAATTCAATGACGTTCCCCAGACCGCAAAGCAGGTCATACTCTATGCCGCAGATCTTTTTGCAGGTCCCATGATCCAGACCGACATGTGGAAATATGTACGCATAAGCGCTTCGATCGGACTTCACTACATGTACCAACTCTCAGATGAATACCATCTGCATTACCTTGGGGCGGGGCTTCTTGCCGGACTGGAACTTCCGCTGGCATCTTATTGGACGATACTTGCGAACGGAACCTTTACTTTTGACTATCCGAATTTCGGCTCCAACGCAAAAGTCCAGCCTTTTGATTTTTCATGGCAGTATCACTTTGACTTGGGAGTGCGTTTCAGCAAAAAAGCCGCCAATGAATTCTCTTACATCGGCAGCCGCAAAAAGAATTAGGGGAAAATGCGCATTATATCATTTAGCAATTGAATTAAACTATGCCCCATGGCTTTTGCAAGATTTACTGGAACCGCATTTCCTATCTGCTTGTATTGACTGGATTCACTTCCTGAAAACTCCCATGAATCTGGGAATGTTTGAATGCGAGCATATTCTCTGACTGTCAAAGGACGGGTTTCAAGAGGGTGGCACCGCTCTGTTTGTTTTTGAGCAGGAGCACAAGTTAATGTTAATGATGGTTCATTTAATGAAAGTCTTCGTGCCATACCAGTTTTTCCACCGCCAAGGTAAAAACTACCTTTCATATATTCTTTTTGCAAATCTTCCGGTAAATCACGCCAATTTCCACCTTGCGGAACTTTAGATAGGATTTCTGCTTTTCGTTTCGGATATTTCTGGCCAATGCTTTTTGGAACATCG
>JAFOTA010000100.1 GCA_017421145.1 Treponema sp. | reverse complement strand
TTCCGTGTTAGCGCTGGTAGCCCCTTGCCGACCGGAACGGAGTGAGGACGGTGAGCGTTAGCGAAGGGCGGACATAGCGGCGACGCGTATGCGGCGCAACACCCTAAAAAAGATATGCTTACTCAAGCCCCTTTTTTTTGAACGAAACGAAAAACAATGCAATTGCCAAAACTGCGTTTCCGATCAAAATGCAGATGTCCATTACAGAGCATCCCTTGAACGACATTGAATCCAAAAGATTTCCTATTTGCTGCGTATAAATGAAGCGAGAGATTTTTTCAATCATTTCATTGAATGTTCCGAGCATAGGGATGAATGACAGAATCATTATTACAGGCATGACGAGTGAGGTTGCCATCATTTGATTTTTTGAAAGGATGCCGATGCAAGCTCCGGCCATGACGGAAATGAAAAATCCTATTGCCATGCACAGAAGGTAAAACGGAATTTGAATTGATTCCAATCCGCTTGCCATTACGCAGGCTCCGATCATGCAGATGCTCCAGACATAAATTCCAATGCCCAGAATGTATTCCCAAGGTTTTATGTTTGCCATAATCAAAACCCTGAGCGTGTTTTTTTCTTTTTCTTCGGAGATGATTGCGGCAACGGAAGAAATGGGAGCCATTCCGATGTACATCATTGAAAAAAGTCTTGTAAAATAAAGCTTCGGCATTTCGTCGATTTTGACTACATTTTCCATTATGAGCGTCATGATTGGAAACAGTATGACCTGAATCAAAACCGTCTTGTTTTTTTATCGTATCTCTCAGCTGTTTTTTTATGATTATCAATGCATTTTTCATTTTCTAATCCTCCTGAAGTTTTCTTCCGGTCAGTTCGAGAAAAACTGTTTCCAATGTCGGTTCTGAAGAATGAATCGTTTCAATCTGATTGCTTTCAAAAAGTTCTGATATTTTTTTTGCAGATTGGCTTTCATGCGGTAATTCCAAATCTTCGCCGGAAACAAGATGAATCTTTATTTTTTTCTGATGATTGTATCGCCTGCATATTTCTTTCGGAGAACCGCTTTCGACAATTACTCCTTCATTTAAAAGAGCTACCGTGTCGCAAAGAGCGGACGCTTCTTCCATGTTGTGCGTGGTAAGAAAAATTGTACTTCCTGAATTTTTTTTGTCCATTATCAATTTGTGGATTTTCCTCATCGTCTGTGGATCCAATCCGCTTGTCGGTTCATCCAGAAAAATTATGTCGGGAGAATGCATGAACACCCTTGCAAGACAAAGCCTGACGCGCATTCCTTTTGAAAGGTTTGACGCAGACTTGTTCATAGAGTCTCTAAGTCCGACCATATTCAATGCATCTTTAATTTTTGAATGGTTCACTCCGTAGATGTCCGCAAATATTTTCAGATTGTCCACGCATGAAAGCCTTTCATAAACTCCGAACTGATCCATCATGATTCCGATTTTCTTTTTGTCTTCACCTGAAAGCTTCTCGACGTTTTTACCCATGACGGTCACGATGCCGCTTTCAAATTTCAGCTGACCCGTAAGAATTTTTATAAGCGTTGTTTTTCCTGCTCCTGAAGGTCCGAGCAGTCCGAATATCTTTCCGGCGGGGATGTCGAAATTTATGCCCGTGAGAACTTTTTTTCCGGAAAAACTTTTATGAACTTCTTCACATTTTATCATCATGTCCTCCAATAATGTTCACTCAGCAAATAAAAAAAAGCTTGAAATGAGAATTTACTATGGCGATTTTAGGGCATAGCTGCTTTAAGTTGTTTTCCAGATGCGGATGAGACTTTATAAGATTTATACTGGCATATATACTGATTTTTGTCAAATGAGATATAGCGTAATCTGCGTGCTTGTGCCAAATGCACTTACTTGAATTTTTCTGCAAGCTCTTCCCGGTTTTTTACTCCGACTTTTGCGTATAAGCGGCTGGTGTAGTTTTCTACGGTTCGGGATGAAAGGAAAAACTCATCGCAAATCTGCCTGTTGGTTTTATTCTGCAGCAGTGCTTCAAAAATGTTTCGCTCCTGCTTTGTGAGGATGGAAATGATTGAATCAACCTTGTTCTGTGCTTCCTGCATGTATTCTTCAAGATATGTTCCACCGTTCTGTACGACTTCAAGGCAGTGTAGAAGCTCCTCTTCTTTTGCGACTTTCGAGATGTATCCTTTCGCTCCCGAATCTTTTGCCTGAAGCACAAATCCCGTGGTGTCATACATTGAATACATCACGCATTTTATTTCAGGCCATTTCTCCGTCATCTGTTTTACGAGTGCAAAACCAGTTTCTTTTATCAGCTGTACATCCACGATTATGATTTCCGGGAAAAGCGGATCTTCTTTTGTCTCCTGCATTTTGCTCATACATTCCAGACAGTCGAGACATTCTTTTGAAGATGCGAAATCTTTTGGAACACGCCAGGCGGTATGATTTTCTAGCCATGCCTTGAGACCGTTACGAACCATGTTGTGGTCATCAACAATATAAACGATATTTTTCATCACTCATTCCTCAGCGGCAATTTGAGTTTGATTTCCATTCCGTCGTTCTGTGATGTAAAAAATTCTATGGAACCGCCTATTAATTCCATTCTGTCCTTCATCGTGCGCAGACCCATGTGCTCTTTGCTTTTTAGTTTCGCATTCAAATCTTCCGACTTGCATCCTATGCCGTCATCGGTTATGTAAATCATAATGGAGTTGCCCTCATTTTTTATAAAGATGGAAGCCTGGGTTGCGTAGGAATGTTTTTCAATATTTGTAAGAGCCTCCTGAATCACCCGGAAAAGATTTTGCGTTTCTTCTTTTTCCAGCACCGGATAATTGAAGTCTTCGTCCACTTTGAACGCGCATGGAATGTGTGAGCGCATACTGAACTGCTGTATGAGCGTATTGATTATCGATATGAGTTCCTGCTTGGATGAATCGCCCTTTGTGTGGATTGCAAGTTCCGCCGGAGTTAGGTTGTAACAGATGTTCCTGAGCTTGATGATACATTCGGTGGCAATGTCTTCTATTTTTGTCTGCTGCTGTTTGAAATTTTTATCCACGGTGAGGTTTTCTGTTTCAAGTCTCAGCACCCGGATGTCCTGGACTACAGAGTCATGTATGTCCCTGCTGATTTTTGCGCGCTCTTTTTCCTGAATGTCAAAAACCATTTTGTTGTGCTCAATAAGACTTGTGGCTTCCTTTTGTTTCTGGCGGCGTTTATTTAAAATCATAAGGAATGCAAATATCAGCATAGAGACCAAGCTGATTATGGTTATGACAATCAATACAATCTGATATGCAGGTGTGCGGGGGGGCTCATTCACTTCTTGGGAATTGTAAACGTCATCGATGTTGCGGGCTTCTTCCTGTGCAAGTGCGAGGCTTGGAAATTTTGTTGCCTTGTCTGCTGTGCAGTCGTAGACCCACCATGATTTTTCATCCTGATCGCAAATCAAAAGTGTATAATCAGTCCAGCGGAAATTCTGCTCATGTTCGTGGACAATGGATTTGTCGGTGATTTCTTTTCTTGGGTTTTCCCATTTCCAAAATGAATGGAATGAAGCGTCTTTCGTAGATTTTTTTTCCATGCAGTAATACGCGCCGTTTGTGTCCTCCACTTGGTATATGACGCTCGCCGGCCATTTTATGTTATTCTCGTGATCATAGACATCCCGAAGCATCCACACTCCGGTTTTGTTTACTGCGAGAAAAGAGATACCCGTTCCCAGATGCTGATGATAAAGATCGACAGGATTCCAGTCCCTTCCAGTTTGTGAGGCCACCCATAATCCTGCTGACTCGTGTTCAGGATCTTCCGGATTTTCCCATGAAGCTGTAAAGTAAAATTTCTTTGAGTATGGACTAAAAACCAGACTTCTTACGTCTCCTCCTGCGAGAGCTTTTTCCCAGATAAGGTGAATGCTGTTGTCCTTGTTGAATTCTCCGATGATAAAAGCCCATATCCTTGAACGCCAGCCATGATTCAGGGAATTGGTCAGAAGCAAAAACAGTGAATTGTCTTCGTTCCCAACACAGCCGAATACGTGCGAGTCGGTAAAAGATTCCTTCTGCTGATTCCACGCCTCTTCATGAACAGCAGGATCGTATTCCAGCGTAAAAGCGATCGGACTGACCAAGAGAAAAATAATCATTATAAAAAGCGTTCTGACCCTAATCATAATTTTATTTTACATCATTGTGCAATAATAAAATAGAGTGTCAAACTCACAATGTTCCGGTCAAAAATTGTGAGTTCAACTCTGTATTTTTTGCAGAAAAGCCGTGTGACAATAAAATGTGTCTTTATTGCAGGGTAAAAATCGGAAGCCCAAAATATCAATATCGACAAAAGGAGAAATTATGAAAAATGTTATGCGGATGGGAAGAAGTTTAGGCTTGTTTTTTGTGTTTTGCATTTTCGGTTTGTTCGGGATAACGTCATGTGAGCAGGAGGTAACACCGTCTCCAAGTTCTAGCGTTAATTTTCCGCGCATAAAGATTACATCGACGGAAAACAACGGCAACATGAATTTTGTCCTTGAACCGATTGCAAAAGTTGTCACGGACAGTTACAGGGAATGGTATGAGGCAGGTTGGGGTGAGTACCCCAAAAAAGACGCTCCGAATCCTTGGTATGAGAAATGTGAGATAAAAGACGGAGACGGCAATCTGATAGGAACCGGCCAGGTGAAAGTTCGTGGAAACTGGACAACGGATTATGACAAAAAATCCCTCAGAATTAAATTTGATAGCAAGCAGTCAATGCTCGGTCTTAACAGAAATAAGAAATTCAAAAACTGGGTGCTTCTTGCTGTTTATAAGGACGCTTCGTTTTTACGTGATGCGGTCGGGCTTGAGATGTATAGAAAACTTTTCTCAGGTTATGCAAGCGACTGCAAGCTTGTTGAAGTAGAAGTCAACGGCACATATATGGGTGTGTATCTTCTTGCCGAGCAGCAGGAAGCAAAGAGGCTTGGACTTACAGAACCAGAAAAGAATGCGACCAATACCGACATCGGTTATCTGATTGAATTTGACCACTACTATAATTCCGAAGCGGTAAATGAAAAATTTGAAATTGATTATCTTGGTACCATAAGGGATTATGCGGGAAATCAGCTTGTAAATCCTGTAAGCGGTTATACAATCAAAAGTGACATAACCAATGTTGCCCAGCACGACTTCATTTCTGACTACATGAACAATGTCTGGAAAATCTGCTACGAGGCGGTCAACAATAAAAGGTATTACAAGTTCAATTCATCGTATGAGCTGGTCGAATGGACGGACATAACAGGTGCGAACGACAATGAAAAATGCAAGAACTGCGTCAAGGAAGTCATAGATATTGATTCGCTTGCGGACACATACGTTTTCAATGAGCTTGTCTGTGATCCTGATCTGCCCGGTTCCAGTTTCTTTATGAGCATTGATTTTTCAGAAAACAACAGACGCAAGCTTACTTTCAGTGCGCCGTGGGATTTTGACTCCACGATGGGAAACAAAAGTTTTTGCATCGCTGACATTTCAAATGAAATCTCAAGCAAGACTAACATGAGAACTATAAACGAAATGTTTGCCGGACTTTGCCAGACGAATACTCAGTGCACAGGGGCGCGTGAGAAAGCAAATCCATGGATGGTAATTTTTGTCAGACAGGCATGGTTCCAGGATATGGTAAAAACTTCATGGGCCGGTGTGAAGAGCAAAAATGTTCTTCCGGAATTGACCCGGTTCATAGACGAAAATTCTAACTCTGTCTACCAGGCATCATTTAACGCGGACCGTGAAAAATGGGGGAACCCGAGCGGAAACGATGAACTGTGCAATGCTTCAAAAATTGCGGCTTCAGAATCACAGTCGGCTTCTGCTGCTTATTTGAAAGAATGGCTAGCCGGTAGATTCTCTGCCGTTGATACAATCATAACTGGAATGACGACGAATTAGTTTTCTAGTCCTTTCGCTTGTGTTGCGGAAGGGCTTGATATTATGGTAAGATTGCCGTGTTATGAAGAGACTTGTTATTTTCGTGCTGATTGCGTTAATCCTTTTTCAGAGCACGGCAGTTTTTGCTGATGAAAAAAATCCTGATGTTTCCGAAGAAAATGTTTTGGAAAAATCCGGGAATGAAAAAAATCTTCTATTCTTTAGCGATGCCGGATGGAAAAATTATTTTACGGCAGGGGCTGAAATAGTCGTTACGAATCTCTGCGTCTATAATTTCTGCACGTTGATTTTGGATCAGTCGTGGAAAAAAATAAATCCTGAAATCATGTGGAAAAATCTTACGTCGCCGTGGCTCTGGGACACAAGTTCGTTTTTGAGAAATCAGGCGGCACATCCGTATTTCGGAAACATGTATTTTACTGCGGCAAGAAGCAACGGGCTGAATTTCTGGCAGTCTTTTCTGATGACCGCGGCCGGTTCTTTTTTGTGGGAAAACTGCATAGAGGCCGGAAACAATTCGCTTAATGATTTTATTACGACTACTTTTTCAGGTGCCGTTGTCGGAGAAGTTTTGTACAGGCTCGGAAACGAAGGTGCAAGAATACACCCATTGCTCGGTGCTTTGTTCAATCCCGTCGGGGGACTCAATTCCATTTTGACTGGACGCAAGCTCGGCTGTGAAAAATCATCCGTGGATTCTCTGAGCTTTGACTTGGGCGGAGGACTTTCCGGTGAAAAAATCGAGTCGCTTGAATCCGGGGAGCCGTTTTCAAAATCCAGGCTTTCACCGAAACTTTTTTTTGCGGCTGAAATAGTGTATCAAAATCCTTATGGCCACAGAACGAAAGAATTCATGGATCAATTCACTGCAAGCATAAGCGGAAATGTTTTCGGCGGCGGATATTATCTGCAGGCTGATCTTGACGGAGAGTT
>JAFOTA010000099.1 GCA_017421145.1 Treponema sp. | reverse complement strand
ATCTTGATACAATTTCTGCTGATGTTACCAACAATATTGTCAATTTGAACGAAAAGCATTTTTCTTTGATCGAAGGTCTTGCCAAGCTTGATGTCATCACCGATGAAAATGTTTCGCTTGCGGAAAAAAGTGCAGTGCTGACTTCCGTGCGTAAAAGGCTCGGCGGACGTTATGAGAACATTGCGTTTTATGACAAAGACGGAAATGCTATGCTGGCAGACGGTACGGTAAGGAATTTTGCCGGTGCGGTTTATCTTGAAGCCGCAATGAGGGGCGAGCGTTTCATTTCGGAACCAGCATTCACTCCGGTCACAAACAGCGTCATGCAGAATTATTGCGTTCCGGTCTTTAATGACGACAACCAGCCGATCGGTGCGATTGTCCTTATCATGAGCGGAAATGCGGTTTTGGATATCGTAAAGAAAATCGACATGGGCGGCGGAATGCATCCTTCGGTAATCAGCCGTTCAAGCCGGTCTACGATTGCAAACCCGAATGAGAACACCGATGAAAAATCTAGCGATGCGGAAATTGACGAAACCAAGGGGCTCGGTCTCATATTGAACCATGTTTTCGAAGGACGTGAAGGACAGGAAGATTTCGTTGACCCGTCGATTAACACGCACATGATCGTTTCATACAAAAAGATTCCGAATACCGAATGGACCATTTTTGCCGTAGTGCCTTATGATTTTTATTTCAGTTCGCTGAGCCACATGCAGCGCACAATTATATTCATCATAATCGGAACAATCATTTTTTCATTTTTAATAAGCGCACCGTTTGTCCGCGTCATCGTAAAACCGCTTATTACCGTGAAGGATTCCATCGGTGAAATTGCAAGCGGAAATGCAGATCTGACCAAGCGCATTCCGACTGCTGCAAATGATGAGGTCGGTGACGTGGTCAAAGGATTCAACAAGTTTGTCGAAAAGCTTCAGGGCATCGTCACGAACCTTCAGAGTTCCAAAAAAGATTTGATTGCCGTTGACAACAATTTGCAGTCCAGTTCACAGGAAGCTTCTTCTTCAATCGTGGAAATAATTTCAAACATCGAAAGCGTGAACAAGCAGATTGTAAATCAGGCCGGTTCGGTCAATGAAACTGCCGGTGCGGTCAACGAGATAAGCGCGAACATCGATTCATTGGAAAAGATGATTCAGTCACAGGCTGCTTGTGTCACCGAGGCATCTGCTGCAGTCGAGGAGATGATCGGAAACATCAATTCAGTCAACAATTCCGTCGGTAAAATGATAGCGTCGTTTAAGACTTTGCAGGAACAGTCAAACGAGGGATCCGCAACCCAGAACAACGCCAATGAAAAAATCATCCGCATTGAAGAGCAGTCAAAGATGCTTCAGGATGCAAACACCGCCATCGCAAATATTGCTGAGCAGACGAACTTGCTTGCCATGAATGCTGCCATTGAAGCGGCTCATGCTGGTGAAGCAGGAAAAGGATTTGCCGTCGTTGCAGATGAAATCAGAAAGCTTTCCGAAACTTCAACCGAACAGTCCAAGACGATTGGATCCGAGCTTCAGAAGATTCAGGTTACGATTCAGGAAGTCGTCGATGCTTCAAGCGATACGAACACGGCGTTCAGTGCAATAGCGCACAGTATTTCCGACACGAGCCAGATCATCGAGCAGATTAAGTCGGCAATGGAAGAACAGCAGGTCGGTTCAAAGCAGATCATCAAGGCACTTGAGTCGATGAACAATTCAACGACGGAAGTCCGTTCTGCGTCCCAGGAAATGACGGAAGGAAACAAGCACATCCTGAGTGAGATTCAAAAGCTTCAGGTAGCAACCGATTCGATGAAAGACAGCATCGAGGAAATGCATGTCGGAGCGGAAAAAATCAACAGGACGGGTGCGGAACTTTCCACGATTTCAACTCATGTCGGAAGCAACATAAAGAAAATCGGTTCCGAAATCGACCTGTTCAAAGTCTGATGTTTTTGAGGATTGCCCTTGTACATTCTGTGAATGGCAAATGCAAATCTTAATGTAATTTAGTAAACAAAAATCTCAATGAGGAAACGTTTCCATTTCCGGCGGGAACCGTGCCAATCTGCCACGGGTGTGCGGTACAAGGTATTGGAGTCGCTTACGCTCCCCACCGCACAAACGGCATCTCGTCACGAACCCCGCCTCCCATTACAACGTTTCCTCAATCAACATTAAACTTTCCATACAATATTCATTGCAATTGCCATTCACAAACTTATTTAAATGCGGAGACACATATTCTTGCGTCCTCCCCTCATTAAGGAAACACCGAAAATACGAAAACTGACTGTTCAGTGTCAACCATAGATATCCTCAGCTAAAATTTTATTTTCAGGAATCTGATGAAGTTGATCACCATGCGGATTGCTTCGTCACACAGAACGGCGATGAAAACACCCAGCATTCCGAGCTTGAAAACAAAAACGCAGAGGGATGCCATTCCGACTACACCGATTGTTCCGAGAATCTGCGTGAAAAGCATCCACCGTGTGTCACCGTAACCGCGGATTCCGTTTCCGATGATCATGTTCCCGGACTTTCCGAAAAGATTCGCCGCTACAAGGATTATGTAGATTACGGACATTTCGATTATCTCCGGGTCTTTTGTGAGTATGCCGAGCGTAAAACGGGGGAAAATCGAAACGAAAATAAGTGCGAACGCCGCAACAAGGAAAGACCATTTTACTGCGGTTTTCACGACGCTCCGATAGGTTTTGAAATCTTTTGCACCGACCGCTTCTCCGCTTACCGTAAGTGTTCCGCTTCCTATTGCCCCGATGATTACGACAAAAAGAACTTCTATCACAAAGACCATTGAATAAATGCCGGCCGCCTTTTCATCGATCGTGTTCAAAATCTTTATGATCAGAATGTTTCCGAGGTTCCAGAGCAAATCTTCAAGTGCCGAATTGATGCCGAGTTTTACTGAACGCAGGTACGGCCTGATTTTTGCATTGAGAATCCTTTTCAATCCTGGGCATGTAAAGAATTTTTTCTTTTGGAAAATTACGATGAAGAGAATGAAAACGGCTCCTGCATATTCTGCAATTGTCGTTCCAAGTGCGGCTCCTGCAATCTCCATGCGCGGGAATCCGAAATTTCCGAATATCAAAAGATAATCGAGGAGGATGTTCAAAAGCGAGCGGATGAGTCCGTAGAGCACAAGCGGCTTGGTATAATTCGATGTCTGGAATATGACTCCGAATGATGCGCCCAGTCCGATTATCAAAAATACCGGCGAGAGGATTCTTGTATACGTGATGCACAAGCCGATTACGTTTTCAGTGACTCCCATCAGATTGAATACGAGGGGACTGCAGAACAACCAGAAGAGAAAGAGAATGACTGGAATCACGTTGTGGAATTTTATCATTGAGGCGGCGTAGTCTTTTGCGCTTTCTATTTTCTTTTCACCGACCGATTGGCTTATCAAAATCGAAGCTCCCATCGAAAGCGAGTAGACGAAAGACATGGTTGTCCAGACCGGTGCCGTTGCATTTCCGACTGCGCTCATGTAAAGGATGTCCAATCGTCCCAAAAAGATTCTGTCAATGAGCATCTGGATCTGCGATATGAGATTGCTCAGCATGATCGGAACGAAGATGCGGACAAGTTTGTTTTTATATTCGCTTTTAAAATACGGTTTTTTAAAATTCATTTTATACCTCATTGAGTTTTTGATAAATTAAAAAAGGGGATGCACTTCATACGACGCACATCCCCAGTTTTATGAGTGACTAAAAATGTCATTCAGTTTTGAAGCTTAGTATCGTATGCTGCATGCTTTGAACGGCCTTGTCGTTGTCCTTGATGCTGTCGCTTACGCCTGTAAGAATCGTGCTCAGGTTTTGTGCGGCATCGGAAGTTTCTTTAAGCGACATCGTTATGTTGTTTGAAGAATCGACGATGTTTTTTGTGTTGTCATAAACATTGTCGGTGTGCTTCCTTTGACTTGCGGCAAGCTCCTTGATGCTCTGGATTGAATTGACGACTTCCTGAGATGCTGCGAGAGTTTCCTGGGTGCCGACCCTCTGCTCTTCGACTGCTTCGGAAATGCGGCGGACAATATCCGCGGTCTGCTCAACGCCTTTGTCAATAGAATTGAACGCGCTTTTTGCCTGCTGCATTGCCTGGACACCCGCAAGGATTTTATCTTCCATGTCATTGATGTTCTGGCTTACGGTCTGGATGTTGTGGTCGGTCGTGTTTGCAAGTTTACGGACTTCATCGGCGACGACTGCAAATCCCTTTCCGGCTTCACCAGCATGTGCCGCTTCTATTGATGCGTTCATTGCAAGAAGGTTGGTCTGGCTGGAAATGTCCTGAATCATCTTGACCGCTTCCTGAACAGAGTTGCTTGATTCCCTTATGAGAGTGATTGCCTCTTCCGCAGAACCGATGTATTTTACGCCAAGGTTCGTCGT
>JAFOTA010000098.1 GCA_017421145.1 Treponema sp. | reverse complement strand
TCAAAAAATAAATTTGACTTTATCGGCAGGGGACTTTATAATGTATAGCATAATATAACCCCTAGGGAGGCCAAAATTGGCAAAGGTAGAACTCAAGGGTATCGGCAAGATCTATGACGGCGGAGTACGCGCTGTCCAGAATGCCAATATCACTATCGAAGACAAGGAATTCTGCGTATTCGTAGGTCCTTCTGGCTGCGGAAAGTCAACGACTCTCCGTATGGTTGCAGGTCTGGAAGACATTTCCGAAGGTGAGCTTTACATCGACGGAGACCTGATGAACGATGTTCCTCCAAAGGACAGAAACATCGCCATGGTATTCCAGAACTATGCTCTTTATCCGCACATGTCAGTTTATGACAACATGGCTTTCGGTCTCAAAATCCGCAAAATGGACAAGAGCGAAATCCAGCGCCGTGTTGATGAGGCAGCAAAGATCCTCGGTCTTACCCAGTATCTTGACCGCAAGCCGAAGGCACTTTCCGGAGGACAGCGTCAGCGCGTAGCCGTTGGTCGTGCTATCGTCCGCGAACCAAAAGTCTTCCTCTTCGATGAACCGCTTTCCAACCTCGATGCAAAGCTCCGTGTAACGATGCGCGGTGAAATTTCAGCCTTGCACCAGAGACTTCAGGCCACAATGATCTATGTTACCCACGACCAGATCGAAGCTATGACGATGGGTACAAAAATCGTTGTTATGAAAGACGGACACGTCCAGCAGATTGGAGAACCG
Organism: Treponema sp.; assembly: GCA_017421145.1. The sequence goes on along the minus strand of JAFOTA010000098.1, from coordinate 5,790 downwards.
TTGTACCTGTACAACCACCCGATCAACAAGTTCGTCGCCGGATTCATCGGTTCACCGCCAATGAATTTCATGACAGTAACAATCAAAAAGGAAGGAGACAAGATCGTTGCCGATGAAGGCTCATTCACTCTCGTTCCGACTGCAGAACAGCAGGATGCTCTCAAAGATTACGTAGGAAAGGAAGTTTACTTCGGCGTTCGTCCGGAAGACCTTTCATACATTGGGGAGGCATCCGGCGAAAACGTAATGCAGATGAAAGTTACCAACAAGGAACCTCTGGGAGCAGAAACCCACTTGTTCCTGGCAACAAAAGGCCAGCAGGTCATTGCCCGCGTTCAGGCTTCCACAAAGGAAGGATTCAAGCTCGGTGAGACAGTATGTTTCAAGCCGACCATGGAAAGGTGCAAATTCTTCGCAAAGAATCCAGAAGATCTCGATGAAGAGCTGAATATCTGCGAAAAAATTGAAGCTCCATGGCTTGTCAATCCTCTTACAGGTGCGGTTGGATACGACAAGGTCAGCATCGACCATTCAATCGACCCGAAAGAAGCAAAGAAACTGGCAAAAGCCGCAAAGAAGAAGTAATCAACGCCGGGTAAAAGCCCGTTTGTTCTGATTGCAGGCGCCGTTGTTAATTCAGCGGCGCTTTTTTTATGCAGCCTTGAATATCAGGCAGATTTTTTCCGATATTAGATAAGGGAACCTCTAAAAACTTCATCTTTTTGAGGTATCCTTGAAATGCCATAAATGGGGATATCAGAGTGATAAAAAATAAATCTGTAGTAATATATAGAAAAGACGTTGCCGTTGTTTCAGGGGAAATATCCGGCGGAAAATTCACGGTTGAGTTCAAATCTGCGGCACAATCCAAAAAAGAATCTTACGGAACACAGAGCGTACGGGAAAAAGACGTGGCAATCCTTCACGAAGGACCGGCTTCATCGCTCAAAGCAGTGCTTGAAAACGCAGAAAAAGCACCGGATGAAAAATGCATGTCCACGCTGACATCGGACAACGAAATTTTCAATCAGATAAAAGAAACATACGAGCTTTTGGTTTCCGACGAAGAGACCGCTTCATCTCCGCTTGAATTCAGAGAGATTGCAAATCTTTTCCACGGAAGCTTTTCGGCCGACGAATCATACATGCTCTACAAGGGGCTTATGAACACAGTGTTCTTTACCCAGAGCGCAAAGGATTTTTCTGACGGAAAGATTGTTTTCACTCCAAGGGCGCAGGAAGAAATAAATTCGATCATACAAAAAGCGGAAGAAAAGGGAAAGGAAGCAGAGCTTAGGGAAGGTTTCATAGACCGCCTCAAAAAAAGGAGCCTTTTACCAGAAGATGCAAAGTTCATGGGTGAAGTCGAAGCATATGCTCTTGGCATGACGGAAAAAAGCAAGATCATGCATGACGCTCATTTCAAGGAAACGCCGGAAAACGCGCACAAAATCCTTTTGGAAACGGGAATCTGGAACATAACCAAAAACCCCTACCCTACGCGCTGGGGACTTTCGACAAAATCAGCAAGCAAAGGTCTTCCCCCGCCGCCTGATGAAGAACGCACGGACGTGGATTCGACCGCATACGCAATAGACAACGCATGGTCAACCGACCCTGATGATGCAGTGGCTTTTGACGGAACCTACCTCTGGGTGCACATAGCCGATCCTGCAAGCTCCGTAATGCCCGACGACCAGGTTGACAAGCTCGCAAGGGAAAGGGGTTCTACGCTCTACATTCCTGAAGGAGCCGCAAGAATGCTCGCAGAAGACGCACTTGAAGACTATGCTCTGGGTCTTACTGAAACAAGCCGCGCACTTTCATTCAGGCTCAAGCTTGACGACGAGGGAAACATCGAAGACTGCACGGTGATGAAAACCAGGGTCAAGGTCAAAAGGCTTTCTTATGAAGAAGCAGACGAGCTGAAAGATTCGCCCGGACTAAAACCGCTTTTCGACATCGCAAGAAAAAATGCGGAAAGGCGCATGAAAAACGGCTCCACGCAGATTTCCATGCCGGAAGTCCATATCAACGTGGATCCTGAAACGAAAAATGTTTCCATAACCCCGGTGACGCATCCCGAAAGCGCAGAAATGATACGCGAAATGATGGTTCTAGCCGGTGAAGGAGCTGCCAAATTCGCATTCCAGAACGGAATACCTTTCCCATACGTGAGTCAGGATCAGCCGACCATACCATCCGACATACCGGAAGGACTTGCCGGTCAATACAAGCTCCGCAGATGCATGCACAAAAGAAACGTCGGAGTAAGCCCTTCAATGCACTGGGGTCTTGGAATCGGAATGTACACCCAGGTTACAAGTCCGCTCCGACGCTACGGGGATCTCATAGCCCACATGCAGCTCAGGGCATTCCTTGACGGAAGGGAAATGCTCGACAAGGACACACTGCTTCTGAGGGTTTCAGCAGGAGAAGAAAGCGCACAGGCGGCACACAAGGCGGAAAGAAAAAGCAACGCGCACTGGACGCTCGTCTACCTGCTTCAAAATCCTGGATGGACTGGAGAAGCAGTATGCATAGACAACAGCCAGAAAGTGCCTCAGTTCTGCATACCGTCACTTGCAATGGAAACGGCAATCCCCGTGAACGAAAAGATGTCCCTCAACCAGACGATAAGCGTAAAAGTCTCGGACATAAAGCTTCCTGAGCTGACCGTGAATTTCACGAAGGCATGAGCGGAGGAAAAAAATGAAAAAAAGAAACGTACAAGTGCTGGCGGCAGGAATAGTCAATGCGGTGCTCACCGTGCTCTATCTTATTGCAATCATACTCACGGCAAAAAGAGTTTCGTTCACCATAGGGAGCGGAGAAAATGAACTTCTCATAAATTTCGTTCCTCTTACGCCGGCAAGGTCGATAAACTGGATAGTGCTTTTCCTGCTTTCTGCATTCGTAACGGCAAGCATTTTTTCATCAGGATTCAAAAAAAGATGGGTGAAAATATTATGCGCAGTGGTCGCTTCGGTTCTGGCAGTCCTTGAAATCATCGCCTTCCTTGGACCGATCGTATACTCAGCTTCAAACGGATTCAGAAATGTCTGGACTCCAGTTTCCACCGTGGAGATATTCATCGCATTGCTACGCTTTTTCGTTGCGGCAACGTGCATTGTAACGGCGGTAAAAAATCTGTAAATGAAAGCTCTAAAAAAAGATGCCCAAAAAGAACGTGCTTTCCGGGCATCTCTTGTTTTTAATCAGCGGTTCCCTAATTATTTACTGATCAAAAGATCGGCATATGCTTTGAGTGCGCCAGACATTTCGCCTGAAAGAACTGCAGTGGCAAGCTTTTTACCAAGCTGCACGCCTTCCTGATCGAAGCTGTTGATATTCCAAAGGAATCCCTGGAACATGACCTTGTTCTCATAGTGTGCAAGGAGAGCACCGACGGATGCAGGATTGACTTCCTTTCCGTAAATCAGGCTTGAAGGTCTTTCTCCGGCAAAGAATTTGTTCGGGTTTTCGTCATCCTTTCCGAGTGCAAATGCAACGATCTGTGCCACGACGTTCGCGCAGAGCTTTTTCTGGCTTGTGGATCCCTTGATTGTGATGTCGCTTCCCTTCTGGTTTTTCTGGAATGCAATGAACTGGAGCGGAATGATGTCGGTTCCCTGATGCAGAAGCTGATAGAACGAGTGCTGTCCGTTTGTTCCCGGTTCTCCGAAAATGACGGGGCCGGTAACGTAGTTGATTTTCTTTCCGAAACGGTTGACGCTCTTTCCGTTTGATTCCATGTCAAGCTGCTGGAGATGGGCAGGGAATCTTGAAAGTGCCTGTGAATAAGGAAGTATTGCGGTTGAAGGAAGATTCAGGATGTTGCGCTCGAACACACCGATCAATGCATCCATGAGTGCAGGGTTCTTGGTAATGTCCTTTTCCGTTGCAAGCTTGTCTTCTTCTGCAGCGCCCTTCAGGAAATCTGCGAAAACATCCGGGCCGAATGCAAGGCTGAGTATCGCCCCTCCTACAGCCGAAGTTGAAGAATAGCGTCCGCCGATGAAATCATCCATGAAAAAAGCGGCCATGTAATCCGGGTTTCCTACGAGCGGTGAAGTTTCGCTTGTAACGGCAATCATGTGCTTTGCTGATTCAAGTCCCTTTCTTTTGAGGTAGTTCTTTACGAACGATTCGTTTGTAAGAGTTTCGAGAGTCGTTCCGCTTTTTGAAACAAGAATGAAAATCGTCTTGGAAACGTCTATTGCATCAAGCACTGCGGCGGCGTCGTCAGGATCGACGTTTGAAATGAAATGCGCTTCCATCTTGAATTTGTTGTTCGCCTTGGCCCAGTTTTCAAGAGCAAGGTACATTGCGCGCGGTCCCAAGTCAGAGCCACCGATTCCAATCTGGCAGACCGTCGTATATTTTTCGCCCTTTTCGTTCACGAGCTTTCCTGAGTGTACGGAAGATGCAAAATCGGCGATTTTTTTCTGCTGCTCCACATAAAAGCTGCGCTTGTTCACGCCGTCCACGATGACATCCTTTCCGAGCTGTCCGCGGGTAAGCTGATGGAGAACCATGCGTTTTTCACCGGTGTTGATTATCTCTCCGTTGTAAAGCGCCTCGTATTTTTCAAGCAGCTGGGCTTCCTTTACGATTTTCTTGAATGCTGAAATCAACTGACGGTTAATCTTTTTTGCAGCGTAGTTGTAAACAAGACCTCCGCCCATAGGGATAGAGAATTCTGCGACACGCTTCACACCTGCCGCGCCGGAAAGAACCTTTGCCAGGGATACGGAATCCTTGAACTCCTTGAGTTCCTTAAAACTGGCCAGTTTATTCAAATTGTTCCAAGAAATTGTAGCCATGAAATGCCTCTGATATAATTTATTGCTATTAATTTAGCAAAAAATAAATAAATATGCTATAATTTTTATTAAGGAAAGTGAAAAATCATCAGCATTTTTACATCAAATTCACCAGGAGTTTATTTAAGGAGCGAAAAAATGATTTGGACAATCATCAGCACTATTCTGATCGGAGCTTTGGTCGGATGGCTTGCTGGTCTCATAATGAAAAGCAAGCACGGGTTCTGGATGAACGCACTTCTCGGAATAATCGGAGGTGCGGTGGGTTCCGGCATTGCGAGCATATTCAAGCTCAACGGAAACTGGATTATCAGCATATTGATCGGAATCGGAGGAACCGTAATAGTTATCGCCGTAGTCCGTCTGATTATGGGAAAGAAGTGGTAGGCTTGGAATCTGCCTGAAAACAAAGCAAAAAAAGACCGGTCAACCCTTAAAAAGATTGGCCGGTCGTTTTTTTTAGCGGTTCTTAGTCTGCTGCGTGTCCTGCTGAACCGAAGACGTTCACGTTCTTGTCCATGTACATCTTCTTGAGTTCCTCACGTGCCGGTCCAAGATAAAGGCGTGGATCGAACACATCAGGCTGCTCTGTGAAAATGCGGCGGATTGCTGCTGTCATTGCAAGGCGGCCGTCTGAGTCAACGTTGATTTTGCATACAGCTGACTTTGCTGCCTTTCTGAGCTGCTCTTCCGGGATACCTACTGAGTTAGGAATCTTTCCACCGTACTTCTCGATTTCCTTTACATACTGCTGTGGAACTGATGATGAACCGTGGAGAACGATTGGGAATCCAGGGAGCTGCTTTTCGATTGCGGCGAGAACATCAAATGCAAGCGGCGGCGGGACAAGAGTTCCGTCATCACGGCGTGTGCACTGCTCCGGTGTGAACTTGCATCTTCCGTGTGAAGTTCCGATGGAGATTGCAAGAGAGTCGCATCCGGTCTTTGATGTGAAGTCGATTAC
>JAFOTA010000097.1 GCA_017421145.1 Treponema sp. | reverse complement strand
TTGCTGACCGGTGAAGTTTCCGAACGGTAATCAAGAGAAAAATAACATAAATTTTCTTTTTATGGAAGAACCTGCGGTAGATTGAAAACTATGCGTCATCGTGCAAACTTTCCGGCATTGCATCGATAAAATACGTTTTCATGGTTCCTTTTCCCTTCACTTCAAGCTCTTCCGGACCGCTGTATTTGAAATACTGCTTCGTGTTTTCATAGACGCTCTGCGTTACGTGGATCTTTCCGGGAATTCCAGTTGATTCCATGCGGCTTGCAACGTTCACCGTGTCACCCCAGATGTCATAGATGAATTTTGTCTTTCCAATGACTCCGGCAACGAGGTTTCCTGTGTTGATTCCAATCCTCATGCGCAGCTTTATCGGGCTTGCAGCATTGAAATTTTCAAGTTCACCGAAGAACTGGAGCGCAAGGTTGACCATTTTCTTTGAATTTTCATCGGAGCTTTCTCCGGTAACTCCTGCCGCAGCCATGTATGCATCTCCGATCGTCTTTATCTTTTCGATGCCTGAATTTCCTACGAGCATGTCGAACTTTGTGAAAAGCGTGTTCAGAATCATGACGATTTCCTCTGCCGAAAGACTGTCCGAAAGCTTGGTGAATCCGACTATGTCAGCAAAGAGGACTGAAACGTTCGTGAACTGGTTCGCTATGATTTCTCCCGGACGTTCCGTAAGCTCCTTTGCAATCTGTTTCGGAAGTATGTTGAGCAAAAGGCGTTCTGTCTGCTGGTTGGCTTTTTCGAGGTCATGGTTTGCGACCGCAAGCTTTTCCGCCTGCTCCTGAAGCTCCATTGCCCTTTCGTGCAGTTCTTTTGTCTGTGCCTCCACTTCGTTTTCAAGTTTTTTCTGGTATCTTTTCATCTGGTTGTATCTGGTCAGCACCGCAAGGAAAACTATGCCGAGGAAGAACACCGCAATCAAAGCCCAGAACCACCAAAGCTGCCAGATGTAAGGCTGCTTTACGACGATCATAGGCTCGGAAACTTCACCGATCGTCTCGTCCGAATTGAGCACCTGAACCATGAATCTGTACGTTCCAGGCTTTAGGTTCGTGTATGAGACTTCGCGAGACTTTGACCAGGCGGAATAATCGTCTTCAAACCCTTCAAGCTTGTACCTGAAACGCAGCTGTTCCGGCGAAACGAAGCTAAGCCCCGTGTATTTTATGCTCATGCGCTTTACGTTCGGAGCCACAATTACGGTCTGCCCTTCATATTCGTAGTTTTCAGATTCAAGGCTGAACCTTTCCAATTGAACGGGAGGAACCGCCTTGTTGGTTACGCGGAACGGATCATAGACCGCAAATCCGTCAGTCAGCGTGAACCATGTCCTTCCCACGTTGTCAAGCATCGAAAGGGACGTTGAAGTGACGCCGTTCGTTATGAGTCCGTCCGAATGTCCGTATGTCTTAAGGTTTATGAAATCAGAACTGCCGTTTATCAAATTGTCCAGATCGGTTTTTCTTACGGATGACACACCGAGGTTTCCGGTGAGCCAGACAGTGCCGGTAGTGTCGTAGATCATCTGGAATACGCTGTCGGTCACAAGTCCGTTTGAAGTTCCGATTGAAGTGAATTTTCCGTCCTTGAACAATGAGATGCCTGTTCCTGTAGAAATCCAAAGCTCGTCCGTATTTTCAAGCTGCTGTATCTTGAAGATTATGTCGCCTGAAAGACCGTCGTTTTTGTTGTAGATTTTACCGATTTCCCCGTTTATCACAGAGAAGATTCCGCCGCCGTCAGTTCCGCACCAAACAGTTCCGTCCTTGTCCTGGAAAATGCACATGATGTATTCGTTCGGAATCCCGGACTGCTTGTTTATTATCCTGATCGAATCATCGGCCGGGTCTATTATGTTGAGTCCGTTCGTCGTTCCTGAATAGATTTTTCCGTCATCCGCGAGGATTGAAACCCTTGTCCTGTCGCCTGAAAGACCGTTTTCTACATTCCATGATTTTATTCCGTATTTGTCCGACATGAGGAGCTGCCCGAGCTTTTCGTACGTGTTCACGAGAAGGGATCCGTCTTTAGTAAGCCCCACGTGCCTTATTCGTATGTTCCTGCAATATTCCGTGAATGCGTTTTCCTGGAACGTTCCTGATACCGGGTCATAGCAGTAAAGACCTGAGTCCGCACCGAGCCACACCACTTTCTTTTTCGGGTCGTCGCAGATTGCGTTTACGGAAGTGTCCATCTGTATCGTGTTGAATTTTCCGGGAGAAAATTTTTTTAGTCCTCCGCGGTCTGTTCCGAACCACATGTTTCCTTCCGCATCTTCAAGGATTGTGTTCGCATTGTTGCTTGCAAGCTCCGTGGTCTTGTCATAGGTCTTCATCTGGCCGTTCTTGTACACGGTGATTCCTGTGTCGCGTCCGAACCAGACACCTCCCTCTTTGTCAACGCGGATTACGTTCACCACAGTTCCGGGCTGATCACCTGAGCCTACATCATAGAGGTATTCTTCGGTTCCGTTTTTGTAGATTGCATAATGCGGTGAAGCACCGAACCAGAATCCTCCGTTTTTGTCCTGTGTCACGCAGAGTATCGCCGGGTTTTCAAGCGTCTCGAAGCTGGCGTAGCGATCAAACGTTCCGTTGTTGTAATAGTAAAGACCGCCTTCATCCGCACTGGTCAGCCAGATCCTTCCGGCCGTGTCGCAGTAGAGCTGTATCACCGTGATTTCCGAAGCTCCGAATTTTTCAAGTCCTGAAGGTCTTTTTATAATTCCTGAAGGGGTTATGTATGCGATGCCGCCTGCCGTTCCTATCCAGATGTTTCCGTCACGGTCTTCGGTTATTGAACGTACAGAATTGTTTGGAAGCCCGTCATTTACGGTGAAGCTTTTTGTCAATCCGTTTTTTCCGATGCAGACTGCACCTTCGTCGTTCGCACCGACCCAGATGTTGTTCTTTGAATCTTCAAAAATTGAGCGCGCGGAGCTGAATGCATATTTTTCGTCAAGCACGTGGTTTATGAGCTTGAATTCTATTCCGTCAAAGCGTACCAATCCTTCATACGTACCGATGTAGATGTAGCCGTTTTTTCCTTGAATCAGATCGGTGACGGTGTTTCCGGGAAGTCCGTCCTGTGCCGTCCATACGCTGCACACGTATTCCGAAAGCGAAGTGTTCTGAACCGTAAGATTTTCCACTTCCGCAGAAAATGCATGGGACGAAGCAAAGAATACCCCCAGAACGTACAAAGCTGCTTTTCGTGCAATAGTCATAGTATCCCTCTCAAAAGGAAGTCTTTAGAACCAAAAAATAACACTCTCTACTTTACAACGGGAACTACGTGAGAAAGCAGATGCCGGTCCGTGGAGCAAGCAGGAGCTTCCCGAAGCATGAACAAGTATAGCACAGTATATGTTTTTTTGTCGATAATCCGATCTGATCAGGCTGAAAATCTACATTGACCTAAAAGCATGTAAATTCTATAATATGAAGTTATGAATAGAAGATTAATCACATCAGCATTACCTTATGTCAACAATATTCCCCACTTGGGAAACCTTATCCAGATGCTCAGCGCGGACGTTTTCGCAAGATTCTGCAGGAGCCGCGGATATGAAACCCTTTATGTATGCGGAACCGATGAATACGGAACTGCCACTGAAACCAGGGCGATGGCGGACAACAAGACACCGCGCGAACTTTGCGACTATTTCTACAAGCAGCACGAAGAGATTTACGACTGGTTCGGAATCGCATTCGATAAATTCGGACGCACATCCAACGAAGAGTGTACGGAAATCACACAGAAGATTTTCACCGACCTCGACAAAAACGGATATATAACCGAGCACATGAACAAGCAGCCCTACTGCCCCAAGTGCCAGAGATACCTTGCAGACCGTTTCGTGCGCGGAATCTGTCCAAAATGCGGATATGACGATGCACGCGGCGACCAGTGCGAAAAATGCGGCGCACTCCTTGACCCTACGGAGCTTAAATCACCGAGATGCTCCACATGTTCATCAACCCCGGAAATCAGGGACACAAAGCACCTTTATATAAACCTTCCGAAAATAAGCGGACAGCTTGATTCATGGATGTCAAAGGCAAGCAAGGAAGGACAATGGTCTGAAAATGCCGTCAACATCACGAAGGCATGGATCCGCGACGGACTTAACGAAAGGGCAATCACCCGTGACCTTAAATGGGGCATCCCGGTTCCGAAAGAAGGATATCAAAACAAGGTGTTCTACGTCTGGTTCAACGCACCGATCGGATACATTTCCATAACGAAGCAGCTTGCGGACGAACTTCTCGCCCAGGGCAAAAAATCATTCGACTACAAGAGCTGGTGGCTCCCGGAAGAAAGCGAAGAAGCCAAAGGAAAGCCTCCTGTCGAATTGTTCCAGTTCATAGGAAAGGACAACATTCCGTTCCACACCGTCGTTTTCCCGTGCAGCCTCCTTGGTTCCGGGCACAACTGGACAAAGCTCTACCACATGTCCTCAACCGAATACCTCAACTATGAGAACGGAAAATTCTCCAAGAGCAAGGGTGTCGGCGTTTTTGGATCGGACGCAAAGGAAAGCGGAATCAAGGCCGATGCGTGGAGGTTCTTCATATTCTACAACAGGCCGGAAAAGCAGGACTATCAGTTTACATGGAAGGAGTTCCGCGAAAAATACAACGGCGAGCTGATCGGAAATCTCGGAAACCTCGTGAACCGCACCCTTTTGTTCGTCACCAAATATTACGAAGGAAAAATTCCTGACGCTCCTGTAGATGAAGAAATGTGGGCAAAAGTCAGGGCGTATGAAGAAAAGATAACGGAAAACCTTGAATGGGCAAACCTTAAGGATGCATTCCATGAAATTTTCGCTATATCCGACATCGGAAACAAAGCTTTCCAGGACGGGGAGCCATGGAAGACTAGGACGGAAAATCCTGAAAAAGCGGCGAAGCTCATCCATAACCTCTGCTACGTAATCAAGGATCTGATGATTCTCGTGCACCCTTACCTTCCTCAGTTCTCGGAAAAAATACTTTCATATCTTGGAAAAAAGATTTCCGAGCCAAAGCTGAACGAAGAGCCGGTTGCAGGAGGACTTAACTGGTCGGACATCGGAAAGACGGAAGGACTCTCAGAAGTTTCCGCCCCGGAGATTTATTTTACTCCGCTTGACCAGAAATCATCAGATGCATACCGTGAAAAATATTCAGGAAGCCAGTCTGAAAGAAAAAACAAGGAAAGCAAAAAAGCCTCGAAAAAAGAAAAGGCCGAAATCGTTCTTGCACCTGATCAGGCCGGATTTTTCAACGAAAAGATTGAACTCAAGGTCGCTAAAATCATAAAGGTAGAAGACAACCCGGACAGCGACAAGCTCTATGTCGAAACGCTTGATGACGGAAGCGGTGAACCAAGGATTATCCAGAGCGGACTTAGGGAATATCTGAAGCCTGATGATCTGCTCGGAAAAAACATAATCCTTGCGTCAAACCTTGCACCGAGAAAAATGCGCGGAATCGAAAGCCACGGAATGCTTTTGGCATGCGACTACAAGGATGCCGAAGGAAAAGACCGCGTGGAGCCTCTTGAAGCACCGGATTCAGTACCGGGAACGAAGGTCGTGCTTGAGGGAGCCGATGTGAATGCTGAAAAACCTTCCGAAATTTCTGCGGACGATTTTTTCAAGGTTGCAATAAAGCTTGTCTCAAAGCATGTTGAAATAGGCGGAAAAAAACTTGTTGCAGACGGAAAGCCCCTTGTCACAAAGTTTGCCGAAAATGGAGAGGTTCATTAATTTGGAAGCGCAGCGTTTTTTGCAGACCCCGTTCTGGGCAGATTTCAAGTCCAATCACGGATGGAAAGCCTTTTATTTCAGGAATGACGAGAACGGAATTGAAAAGCTCGAATCTTTTTCAGGCGTTCCTGAATCATCGAGGCTGACCGTCCTTGTGCGTAAAGTCCGCATGTTCAACGTGGCATACATACCGATGGCCGTTGAATTCAAGGACAGGAATCCCGGTGATGATGTACCGGCTTCTGATGTTACGGAATATTTTTCTTCACTCGAGAAGATTACCGCAATGCTGAAGCCCTACCTTCCTCCTAAGACACTTTTCGTGCGCTATGACGTTCCGGTCGATTTTCTGGACATTGAAAAAAAGGACGCTTTCATAAAGGCAGCCGGAAAAGGAAAGAAATTCAAAAAAAGCCGGGTTGACATACAGCCGCCCGACACCGTTCTTCTTCCGCTCGAAAAGACAGAGGATGAAATCCTTTCGGAAATGAAGAGCAAGTGGAGATACAACATACGCCTTGCGTCAAAAAAAGGCGTTGAGGTTTTGAAATTCCATGCTGATTCAGATGGTTTTGAAAAGGCATTCGACAGCTTCTACGAGCTTTTTGAACAGACGAGCAAAAGGGACGGCGTTAGCTTCCATGCAAAATCATATTACAAGGATCTGCTTTCAAGGGGATGTGCGACAAGTGACAAGGAAAAGCCTCTCATAACCCTTTATCTTGCAAAGCATGAAGACGACTTTCTTGCCGGAATCATAACTCTTTTCTGCAAAAGGGAAGCCGTGTATCTTTATGGTGCGAGCGGAAACTTGAAAAGAAACCTGATGCCTGCATATCTGCTTCAGTGGACTGCTGTCAAGGATGCGAAGGAATACGGATGCCCGGTCTATGATTTTTACGGATGTCCTCCTACAGATGATGAAAGTCATCCTATGCACGGGCTTTATCTTTTTAAGACAGGATTCGGCGGAAACCTTATCCACAGGCCCGGAAGCTTTGATTTTTCACTTTCACCGTTCTACGGCATGTATGAAGCGGCGGAGAAAATCCGTGCGTGGTGGTACAAGGTCGCGGTGAAAAAACTCCACGGACGCTGAGATTCAGATTCACATATTTTACTACTGCCTGTTTTTTTTGAACGGGATGAGCATGAACGTAACGCGTTTTTCCATAGCCCTTCCTGAAGCAAGATCAACGGGCCAGTAGAATTTTATGGTCTCTGCCCTGTTTTCGTTTTCGGCGATGAACCCGGCATCTTCGTTCGGTTCGAAAAGCATCGTCATTTTTCCGCTCTTGTCGGTGATCTGGAGCATCGAAACTCCTTTTTTCATGCACAGTTTTTCTTTCTGCGGCTTTATCCTGCTTCCGTCCTGAATCAGCTCAAGCTCGTACTGGTTTTCTTTTTTAACGAAATCAGTCTGTGAGATGGACGCTGAAACGGAAAAATATCCTTTGAGCTGGAACGGGCTTAGGTTTTTGAGAATGTACTGGACTATGAACCCGGACGGTGACATGCTGATTTTTTTCTCCAAGGAAACCGGCATCTTCAGCTGTGAAAAAACGCTTTCTGATTCAAGGAAAACGTCTTTTCTTTTCGCATCGAATTTTTTTTCTGAAAAAAGCACGTCTGCCCAGCTCAGGCTTCCGTCTGCAAGAGAGGCCTTTTCCGGTTCTTTTTCTGAAAGTCCTTCGACCATCATTCCGGAACATGGCATTGAAAAGCTTGCGTCAGTATAGTTTGCGCCGTTGGAAAGCATGTTCAGGTCTGAAATCTTTCCGCCGGACTGCGAGATTACAGCATTGAAATTTTCCGTCTGGAAAACATATTCATTGAATCCGTCGCTGTTGTAATCGAATGAAGTGAGTGCGTCAAGGAACTGTCCGCTTTCGTGCAGGCATTTTTCCGCTTCGTTCAAAAGCTTGTATGCAGACTGCCTTCTTTTTGCACCGGCAGATTTTTCATCAGAAGAAGAAATGAGGAAGTTTCCGCACTGTGCTTCCCAAAGGTTTTCCTGCGCAGCTTTTTTCCTCATCTTGTCTTTTCCATGTGATTGTGAAATCAGCATGTTTATGTAAATCATCCTTTCATACAAATGAAGTGACGGAGGGTTTGCAAAAAGATAATCATGCACGGATGAATATGATTTTTTTCCTGAAGCTATTTTTTTCATGCCGGAAGGAATGAATGCCCTTTCGTATGAACAGCATGTTTTCAGGTACTGCATCGGAAGCAAAACGCGGATTTTTTCTTCTGCAGAAAAAAGTTCGGAAATGAATTTTTTTTCTGAAAGCCGCAGCGCACCATCCATGTCAAGGCTTATGCATGTGAGTGCTTCATGTGATCCGGCAGATTTTTTTTCAAATGCGGCAGCCCTTTCTTTCCATGAAGCGAAGGTCTCGTCCTGTGAAGGAGCAAGCGCCGGGTGAGTCACAAGAACCTTTATGTTCTTTCCGTATTCGGATGCAATAAGCGGATAAACTGAATCTGAAGCCTGTACAAGTGAGTCATCAAGAAAAAGATAGTCGAATCCGCATGCTTTCAAAGGCTGGATAAGGGAGTTGTCCCACACGTTTGAAAAAAGGGATATTCCCCTCGGTCTTTTTCCTATTGTTCCTCGGAGAAATGAAGTCATTTTTTCTATCTGGCCGCTTCTGTCTGATGGAAGCAAAAGCGGAAGTATTGGAACGAAAAATCCCCCTCCGAGAATTTCAATCTGCGAGCGGTCTGAAAGCTCTTTCAAAAGTTCAAGTGCTTCCGGAAATTTTTCTGAATAGTATTCCATCACGATTCCCGGAATTGAAATCGAAAGACAAAAATCAGGCATAGAATAAAGGACTTTGAGCAGCTTTTTCAAGCCGTTCTGATAAGCTTTGTCCAGCTCCGTCTTGTCTGAGGAATCCAAATAATTCAAATCCAAATGAAAGCAGACCGCCATACTCAGTTTAAATCCTGCCCGGATTAAGCCATGAAATGTTCCATGCAAGGGCAATAAGGGAAACGACTGCAAGGCTCACGAAAAGGAGCGAAAGATTCCTTGCATTCTTCGTCGGTGCATTCATCTCAATCCGTTTACGCAAGCTGTAGAAGAACGGAATGCATATAAAATATGAAGCCATGCAGAACAGGGAATTCAAAAGAGCTTCCCAGATTGATGCGGCTTCCGTGACTGCAATGACCACGCACATTATTTCGAATGCAGAATCAACCATCGACGTGCGGCTGGAAATCTTTACGACAAGCTCCAGGAACAGGTTGATGAATGAAATGATCAGCACTGCAATGAACGGGCTTAGCTCACCGAAATTTATTTTTACGAGCTGCGCGCTTATGAGATATACCAGAAGCGATGAAACGGAAATCGTGAGCGTGAATTTGCACAGCTCCATGACTATGTTCCTCGGTTTCCGGCTTTTCATCAGCGCTTTATGAATACCCAGACCATAGACGAATACGGCCGAGCTAAAGAAAACATAATAAAAGAAATTAATCAACATCCGTTTCCTCCAGTAGTTTTTGAAGATTCAGCAGGCTGGGTGCATCAGGCGGAACGGTTGTCCCGGTTCTGTTTTCTGAAGAAGCGGCGGTTTGCGAAGCATCGGTATCGAACGGATTTTCCAAGATGGAAGCCGGTTCATTTTCTTTGACCGTTTCTATCGTCGTTTCCTGTATTGCTTGCAAAGGCTTTTCATCCTTAGGCTCAGGAATTGTCTCCAACGTTGGTTCAGCAGGCTTTTCTGCAAGCGGTTTTGCAGCAGGAACTTCGTATGGTGCAGGAGATTCTTCCGTTTTTTTGATTGATTCTTCTTCCTTGAGCGATTTTCTCATGTTCCATTTCAGGCCGAACTTGTTGATTATGAACGTACATGCGGCGAGAGAAACAAAAGAACCTGGTATTGATGCAAAGAAAACCGTGAAAAGATGAACGTCCTTGATCTTCGGGATTATGGTTATGGCAAAGATTCCGTTGGGTGAAGGAAGAGTCAAAGTACCGTATCCGAGCAGGTCACGCACAAGGAAAACGATGATTATAGGAAGTGAAATGGAAAGCGTAGTGCCCAGGTTTCTCTTTATGTCAGAAGAAAGAGATGCAGTCCTTTTTTCTGAAAGGATTCCAAGAACGTATGCACATACAGCCGGAAGATAAATTATGTATCCGAGTACGAATGCCGTCATCGGGCTTATGAGCGTTACGAGCTGCTTGAAGAAAACGGACGCCGCCATCAATATGACCGGAATCATCACGTGCTGCAAGTCTTCTATCTTGAGCTTTGAAAGCAATGATTTTGAAGCCGTTCCAAGAAGTACAAGGAACAAAAGCTCCGCAATCATGACCAATGCGTATGCGAATCTGCCCGGTACCGGAATCAGCATGATAAGGGCCACCGAAAGAAACATGAATATGTTTTTGTTCATTTCGTCTCCTCCTTGAAAGATGCGTGCGGATCTCCTGCCGTCTTCATGATTTTGGGTATCCTGTTTTCCCAGTACGGTATCTGTGAATTTTTTGCATAGTCAAGTACTGCATCCCCGGCGATTGAAAGCGGTTCGGCAAAATCAACGAAAGATGCCCTGTCATTTTCCGCGTTGTAAATGAATACTGCCGGTACAGGACCATAGATCGTCATCATCTTAACGGCCGCAGCATGATTCACGCCGTCTGAAAGTGCGAATGAAACTACGTTGGTGCCTGCCATGCTCCTGATTGAATCTGCTTCTGCAATTTCATATTCAAGCCCGTTTTTCGAAAGGACATTTTCTATCTGCCTTGAAATGCCGTCTTTCCATGACTGCCTGCTCAAAAAAACAAAAAGGAAGAGAAGACCAAGAAGAACAAGTATCACTCCCCCTGCAGTCGCAAATTTTATGAGCCGTGTTTTGTTCAGCTCGGCTGATTGCATGCGCTCTTCGTCCTGAATCTGATCAGACATTTTCGGCCTCCTTTATTGCCTGGATTCTCGGATTGAGAACTGACTGTATTTTCTTTCTTGCCATGCGGCTTTCAAAAATCTGCACGAGCGTTGACAAAAGGTTCATTATAAGAATCATGAACACATATCCGGCGGAAGAATTTCCGTATCCCATTACAAGGAATGCGACAAGTCCTGCAAGAGAAGCGTATATGAGCTTACCTGATTTCGTTATAGGAACCGTTCCGTACCACTGCAAAAGATAGAGGGTTGAAAAAAGCGTTCCGCTCGTGAAAAGCGCAAAAATCATGTCGCCCTGGAATGCAGGTGCACCGGTGAATATAGGACATACGAAGCGTACCAGAAGAAGGTAGACTGCCGTAAAAACGAAAGGAACCACCATGTCGATCACGTCAAGCGCCATCAGCACGATAGATGACAAAAGCGTTATGAAATTGAACCTGAATGCCGGAATCTGGAAGCCTGTATCCCAGAAGAACGAAATATATCCGTCCGGTATGACGATTCCGAAGATCTTGAATACAGTCCTGTTAAGGAACGAGGTTATGGCATAGTCTGCGCTCAGTATGTGGAAATCCGGGCTTTGTATGTACGAAAGGGCCGCATTTCTATTTGAAAGGAATTCAGGTCCGATTGCCACCGTTGAAAATGCCTGCACGTTCAGCATGTATGCAATTGCAACGGAAAGTGCAACAGTGTTTATCCATGAGCGGGCGAACCCACCGAAAACATATTTTCCGAGGAACATCGAGACAAAAACGACGAAGAAGATTTCTACTATTGAATATGCCGAAGGAATCAGAAGTCCGGTAAGGATTCCCTGAATGAGCGGTGAAAGGTATTCCATTTTCTTTTTTGATAAAAGGCAGAACACCATTTCCGAAAGCATGGACGCAACGGCAGATGAAAGCACTATGAGAAGCGACGCATATGATTTTGTGATTGCAAGCATGATCAGCTGCGGCACCATCATCACGAGGATGAATTTCCTCACAGTTCCAACAGACATCGTAAGATATGAGAACGGTCTTAGAGATTCTGCTTTCTGCGGCTTTTTGAATATTTCGTTAAATTTCATTTTCAGCATTCCTTAAATTATCGATTGTCTGGCATAACGGGAGCCTTGACGGACAGACCGAATTGCAGAGGCAGCATCCTGAGCACAACGCCGTAGTTGAAAGCATTTCGCGCCCGATTTTTTTTCCGCCGTTGCAGTGCCTGTAAATCAGATCCGGGAAAATTCCTTCCGGGCAGATGCTCCTGCATTTTCCGCACCTTATGCATGGATTCCTCTCTTGGTCAGAAAGCTCGCTTTTTGGAACGAAAGACACGGACTTCACGTCTTTTGTGATTATAGTGTCAAGCGATTCCACGCAGTCTCCGGTCACAACTCCGTTCACGATTATTTTTCCGAGCGCCCTGTCACATCCGCCGCACTGCTCCATGAGGCTTCTGACCGTAGTACCAATCCTGACCCTGAGCAATGCCGAAGACCTTAGGCAGTTTCCCGTAACATGCACGAAAGATTCCACGACCGGTTTTCCGAGAACGACGGCTTCATAAACAGAATACAGGGTTTCAGGATCGATGAACAGACCGAACTGGCTTATTGAATCGAACAATTCCTGCTCCTGAGTTTTCTGCGCTTTTTTTACCGCATGCACGATATTCTGTACGAATCCAGTGGGATAGCGCGTGTCATCCATTGCAATCTTGAACACAGGAAGCGTGCCGAATTCATCGGCACTGATTTCGACCGGGCTTTTCTGCGGAAGCGCAAATACGATTCCCTTGGCTTTCAAAGCATGAGAAACTATATGTGCGCCTTCAAGAATTTCCTTCGTATGCTTTTTTGCAACGAAAGTATCTGTTTCGTAGCTTGGGTCATCATCGAACATCCTTATTACCAGGAACCTTCCCTTCTGCACTTTGCAGTTTGAAATCTGCACGGCAAGGTCTTCCGGTTTTCCGAATGTGTTTCTGACGCCTTTTTCTGATATAGCCGCAAGAATCTGTTCCGCATTGTTCCACTGCCATTCGTTGGCCTGAACGAGCTTTCCCAAAAAAGAAAAGGAGCCTTCCACACGGATTTTCAATGCCGAGCCTTTTTTTCCGTCCGGGAATCCGCACTGTTCGAAAGATTCGATTTTTCCAGGAAGCGATGCATGGACATAAATCTTTTTTCCGGACTCATCATCCATGTAAAATCCGACGATCTGTCCTTCCGTTACGCTGTCACCTGGGTTCACTATGCACGTGAAGTTGTCCTCACCTTCTTTGTTCAGGGGGACAAGTGCATGACGCGGCAAAAAAGCTCTTACGGAATTCGTAAAATTGTATTTTTTGTCACGGGTTATGTTACTTACTGTTTTCATTTTTCTTCCGACCAAAACCAAAATAGACTCCATATAGAATTATGGGAACAGCTATTGCTATGAAAAGCAAGAACATGTTCATTGTATTATGCTGGGAATCGGACTTGCTTTCAATTCCCGTGTTATAGGAAACCGTCGTGCTTTCGTCCTGCAATACCATCAGCTTTTCGATTGCGTTGTAATCAAAATTCCTGACTTCACTTTTGAGCTTGTCCCTGAATTTCGAGTTGTATGTATAGATTATGTCCTCCGACTTTACGATTCCGCGTGATGTTTCCGTAAAGTGGCTTGAAACGATTTTGTCACCGTCCTGAGGATCCTTTATCTCAGATTTGTCGTTCAGGGATTTGTACGGATATGCCCTTGTTTTCCAAACCCATGAAAAATACGAATTTTCATCTGGAAGCTTTTTTCCGTTGGATTTCTGCCCGTACAGAACAGGCGACGGAACCGAAAGCCCCGACATTGAAGACGTGGTTGTGACGAGCGTGGAAGCAAGGAAAAGAACAAGCAGTGCGGCCAGCGGAATCACCGAACCAAGCACATAGCCTGCAGTCTTTCTGTACATGACCGGAATCTGCCATGCGGAAAAAATGGGAACGAACGAGAACGAGCTTCTGTATTCCCTGTATTCATGCAGTGCCTTGAGGAATATGAATGCCATGAAGACGGCAAAAAATGCCCCCGCTCCGAGAAGTCCTGCAGTAAGCGACGAAGTGAACGGAATTGCAAGCGAAGCCGCTATGAGTATGTCTATATAGAAGCTTCTGAAAACGGCCGTGAAGAATTTTCTTCGTATCCAAAGTCCGTTTATGAGGTAGATTGCGACCAAAGAAAGGCACACTGCTGCGGCAACCGTGTAGAAAGGCTGTGAAAGAGCCACGCCGAGCGGAAGTATTGCGGAGAACATGAACACGCCCTTCTTTTTTGATGCAAGAGTAAGCAGAAGGTATGTCACCACGCTGATCAGAGGCACAAGCCAAGGATACTGCTCATGTCCGTCAAGGCCAGCTTCTGCACCAGTTCCTTTTATAAGCGCGACCGCAGCTGACTTTGCTTTTTCCTGATACTGCTCCGGGATGTAGAACAGCTGGTAAGATGAACTTTCATCCCTGAAATAACCGAGGCGTTCCGTAAGATATGTGCCGTCGATTGATTCCGGCATGACGAACTGCGAAAGGGGCGGCATTTTCTGTCCTGAAAGCGAAATAACGTCGCGGCATCCGGCTTGTTCAAGATAGAAAAGAACCGTAGCTTCAGGAACGGAATTGTCCGTATACATTACGCTGTAGTTGCTCCAAATCTTTGCGACCGGCATGCTCCTGAACACAAAACAGCAGAGCAAAAAAACGAGGAAAACTATTACTGATAGAAACAGCCTGAATTTATATTTCATCATCCCACCACATTTTTAATGTAAGCAAAGCTCATTTGAACAGAGAAAAAGCCAGGCCTATGAAAAATCCAATGAGGCATCCTATCGCTACTTCCGCAGGAGTATGCCCGTTGACTTCCTTGACCGGCTTGAAATCATCTATGAGCTTTTTTTCAGCCAAAGAGCGGCCTATCTTGTTTATGATTTTTGCCTGAATTCCGTTGGCGCGCCTTACACCCACCGCATCACGGATCGTCACCATGAAAAATCCCAATGAAAGCAGGAAAACGTCGCTGTTGATTCCTGAACGGAACGCTATGGTCGTGCAAAGCGTGGCCACCAGTGCAGAGTGGCTTGAAGGCATTCCGCCCGTTCTCCAGATGAGCAGCTCGAAAAGCTCCTGCACGCTGTGGATTTTACCGGAAAAAAGGTTTATGAGCGTTTTTATGAACTGAGCCGACAACCAGCTGAAAATGCAAGACAATAGCACAGGATTCCTGATAAAAGAGATTATCTGTTCTTTCGTATTATCCATAGCTATATTCTATCCTATTAATAAGTTTTGTCTAGCATGCTCCGTATAATCAGCGTAAGGATTAGCGGATTTTCCCTAGACTACAGTAACTTTTGTATTATATAACTATATGGTATGGATTTCAAGGATTTTACGGCCGGCAGGGACGATGATTCACGCAGATTGGACAGGATTGTCAAAAGGATTCTGGAAAAAAGCCCGGAAATCAACTGCCATGAAATTATAAGGAAAAAACTTGTAAGATTGAACCAGAAAAAAGCATCTTCCGATTCAAAAGTACACGAGGGAGACGTAATCTCCGTTGCGGCTTTTCTTTTGGAAAAAAATTCCGTGGAAAGCGCAGGAAGAAAAAAAAATCTTGCCCGCCTTCCGGAAATAAGGACTGTCTTTGAGAACGAGCATGTGCTTGTCGTGTACAAACCGCGCGGAATCAGCGTGCAGCCTTCATCATCGGGGGAAACGAGCCTTTGTGAAATCATTTCTGGAAAAAATTCCGGTGCGGAAGATTCCATTTCGTTCAGATCAGGTCCCCTTCACAGGATTGACAGGAACACAAGCGGAATGGTCGCATTTTCAAGGAGCCTTACAGGTGCAAAATGGTTTTCCGAAGCCCTTCAGGACAAGCTCATAAAAAAGACCTACCTTGGGATTTCCGAGGGTAAGCTTGAAAAATCCGTGTCATGGGAAGATTTTATTTCTGACGGTGAAAGCATTTCAGGATTCTACAGGGTGAAGGTCGTTCAAGACGGAGATTTAGGGAAAAAAGCGGTCACGCACGCCCGCCCGGTCGCATACGGAAAAAAGGACGGCCTGGACATAACCCTCATGGAATACCGCATAGACACAGGAAGAAAACATCAGATAAGATGCCAGTCAGCTTTTCACGGACACCCGCTTTTGGGGGACAATGCATACGGCGGTCATGGGAGCACTTTTTACCTGCATGCGGCGAAACTTGAATTCCCGGAAGAAAATCCGCTTGGTCTTCCGCCTATTTTGGAATGCCCCATTCCTGATGATTTCAAAAAAATAATTGATTTAAACTTGATAAAATCAACAGGACAACTTATAATTTTTTAAAAAGAATGAAAATACTGAAAATATTTTTTAAACAGAAATTTACGATATACGCACTAGTGGGAGAGAGCGGCACCGGAAAAAGCTATCATGCCAAGCTTGTCGCTCAGAAATATGGTCTTACTGCCCTCATCGACGACGGTCTTTTGATCCAGGACGACAAGATCATAGCAGGCCACACGGCAAAGCATGAAAAAACGTACATGGGTGCAGTACGCATCGCTTTGTTCGACGACAAGGAATACCGTGACGAAGTTGCAAAAGCCATAAGGGTCAACAAAATCAAAAAAATCCTCATAATCGGCACGAGCGAAAAGATGGCAAGAAAGATTGCCGAAAGACTGCAGCTTCCTCCGCCGGAAAAGATAATCGACATACACAGCATTGCAAGCGATGAGGAAATACAGGCTGCCATCCACAGCAGGAACGTCGAGGGTCGTCATGTCATCCCGGTTGCGGCGGTGCAGATAAAAAAGAGCTATCCTCAGATTTTCGTGAAATCCCTCCATGATTTTTTTACGCGCAAGGGAAAGCTGAAAAAACATGCTTCTTCAGATTCCAAAGTCTGGGAAAAATCAATAGTCGCACCTGAATTCAGCAAGAAAGACCGGGTTGAATTGTCCGAAGCGGCAGTTACGCAGATGGTCGTAAAATACGTCAAGGAATTCAACGATCAGGTCAGCATCAAAAAGCTTACAATAAAAACAAGCTCCAGCGGATACAAGCTGATAGTCACGGTGGACGTTCCTTTCGGCCGGCAGCTTACCGGGTTGATACGCGACCTTCAGCAGTGCATTACCGACAAGCTTGAGCGCAGTTCAGGCATACTCGTCGAGGACGTGAACATTATAATCGACAAAATAACCGGATTTGAAGCAAAGAAAAAGACAAGGAAAAAATGAAATCCGGGCTGATTTTCAGTCTTCTTCCGGCGGGAGCACGATCCTGGTCTTTCTTTTTGCCTGCTTTATGTGGATTCCGTATCCGTCAAGGATTTTCTTTATCGCAAAATCAAGTTCCGTTCTCTGGGGATTCATCGGGAGGATGAAATTCCTGCATCTTGCCCATGTCATTTTGTAGAGGTCAGCGTTTGCACTTCCTCCTTTAACTTCAGCATCCCAGTCGGTAAGGCTTGCAACGAAATCTTTCAGTATAAAATAGAGCCTTTCACCGAGCCTTGAGTCAGGACATGACGATACATGCGAATCAAGGTCTTTGAGGCTATCCATGTATGAGGCGCAGAATTTCTTGTCTTCAAGCATGAGGTTGGTTGCGGCCGGCTGCAGATAGAGGTAAAGCCCGCTTTCCATCAATCCTGAAACTATGGCGTATGAATGCCCGCTGTTGATTATCTTCAAAGTTTCTTCGGTGAGCCTTGAAGGTGAAACGGGTGAAAGAAGATCGGCGGATTTCAGGATTTTTCTCTTAAGTTTCCACGGAAGCACGCAGCCTGTTGTGGCGCTGTATTTTACCGCACGGATCATCCTGACCGGGTCTTCTATGAATATCCTGTCTAGCGGAATTACCGGACGGACGACCCCCTTTTTTATGTCATTCACACCGTTGACGTAATCTATCACCTGCTCTTTCACCGGATCATAGTAGAGGGCGTTGAGCGAAAAATCCCTTCTCTGCACGTCCTCATCCATGGTTCCGAAAACGTTTCCGACCGAACCTTCGCATATCGACCTGAACGTGCTGACTTCAAAAATTTTCTGTCCGAATATCACGTGTACGAGCCTGAATCTTCTTCCTATTATGCGTGAGTTGTGGAAAATCCTTTTCACGCGGCTTGGAGTTGCATCGGTCACTATGTCGAAATCTTTCGGTGTCCTTCCTACGATCAGATCACGGACGGCACCACCGACAAGGTATGCATCGAACCCGGTTTCCCTGAGCCTGCGGATTACATAAACCGCGTCCCCGTCTATTCTTTTGAGTGAAATGTTATGTTCTTCTTTTGTATATATGACAGCTTTCTGTACAGGTCTGCCCTTGCTGTCGGTAGAGTAACGTATAAGCACAGTGCAGACCATTTTAATGTTCAAGCAGAAAAGCGTCAAGCCGTCCTGTCTAGCAAGATTGCCGTATCAGAAAAAGTGTTTTTCTATCCAATTCAACACGTCGCCTTCCACTTCCGCGCCGTTCGTTTCGTTAAGAAGCTCATGGCGCGCGCCTTCATACAGCTTTATCTCCACATCAGAAACGCCGTTCTTTTTGTAGATTTCTGCCAGTGCGGACACCGTCTTGCTGTAGTTTCCGACTGGATCGGCCGTTCCGTCTATGAAAAGCACCGGAAGAGATGCAGGCACAGAAGCCATCATCGATTTTTTGTGGATAAGCGAAAGTCCCTTGAAAAGATCCCTGTAGAATTCACCGGTACATGTGAATCCGCACCATGGATGGGCTATGTATGCGTCAACCTGAGCTTCGTCCCTTGAAAGCCAGTCAAAATCAGTGCGGGGATTTTTGATCTTTGAGTTGTACGGACTGAAAGAAAGCTTGTCTATGAGCTTTGACTCTTTCTTTTTTCCGCCGAACGCACATACCAGCGATCCCACGAATTTGGCGAACGCAATGGTCATAGGACGGGGGCCTGCAGTTCCGCAAAGCACGCATCCGTCAAGAATTTGACCATATTTTTCGATCACGCACTGTGAAACGAAGGATCCGAAGCTGTGACCGAAAAGCACAATCTTTTTATCCGGGAATTCTTTTTTCAGCATGAGGATTTCTTCATGTATGTCCTCTGCAACGCGCAAAAATCCGTCCTTGTCGCTCAGATAGCCGAATTTTCCGGTTCCTTCTTTTTCTGCAAGAGCTGCGGTTTCACCATGCCCGCGGTGGTCTTCGGCAAACAGGGCTATCCCTTTTGAAGTGAGGGTCGATGCGAACCTGCCGTATCTTGCAGCATATTCCGCCATTCCGTGGCTCAGGATCATCACAAGCTTTATGCTGTCGCGGTCGTCAGGAAGCCATCTGTGAAAAACATTTTTGTTTCCGTCGCTCATGGAAATGACTTTCATTTCGTAAATCATAAAATCCTCCCTTCCGGTGTTTTCTAAGCCCTGCCGGTTTGAAAAAACGCCGGTTCTCTGTTATAATGAAAAAATGTCAAGTACAACTATTATAGCAGAAAAAATGGTATATGGGGGAGATTGTATCGGAAAAATCGACGGAAAAACGGTTTTTGTCCCCTATGCGGTTCCGGGTGAAAGGCTGGAAGTGGAAATCGAAAAGGAAAACAGGGATTTTTCTACCGCAAAGATAAAAAAAGTTCTGGAACCTTCTCCGCACCGCACTGCACCGTTCTGCAAGTATTACGGAATATGCGGCGGATGCAACATGCAGCACATAGACCAGGAGTTCCAGACAGCCCTGCGTTCGTCAATCCTTGAGGAAGCTTTCAGGCGTGAGGGTGTCGACGTTCCTGAAATAAAAGTGATTTCCGGCTCTCCATCCGGCTACAGGAACAGATTCCAGTTTCATGACGGGGGGCTTATGCAGCGTTTTTCCAACACCGTGATTCCGGTTGAATGCTGCCCGTGCGCCTCAGAGGAAATAAATGCATACCTTAGGGAAATACCTTTCGACAAAAGACCTGAAGGACGCATACAAGTGTTCGGATCTGAAAAAATACTTTCAATTCCAGAAGGTTATGATAAAATAATAATTGCAGGCGGAGCTTCGAAACAAAAATCAGAAAGGCCCGTCAAAAAAAGCGGCGGAAAAAAAATGAAGAAAATCCGTCCGAGGTTCGAGGGTACCGTTTCTCTTGAAGAAAACATGTGCACTCTTGGTCTTTGCGGAAAAGAGATTTCATTCGACGTGCTGGGATTTTTCCAGTCCAACATCGATGTCCTTGAATCGGCCGTTCCGAAGATAACCGGGGGGCTCAGCGGAAAAAACGTCCTTGACATGTATTCAGGATGCGGAACTTTTTCGGTTTTCCTTTCAGACCATTTCGAGCATACGGTCCTTGTCGAGCATAACCGTGATGCCCTTGTCTACGCCGAAAAAAATCTTATGGGAAAATCCCATGAAAGCTTCGGGCTGAGCGGCGAAACCTGGGTCAAGTATCATGCTGCCCCGCTTGTCTCAAGGATAGGCGGTTTTGATGCCGCAGTGGTCGATCCACCGAGAAGCGGCATGGAAAAAGATGTGTGCCGGTGGCTTTCGTCTTCCGGCATCCCTGAAATAAGAAGCCTTTCGTGCGACATTTCGACCCATGCAAGGGACGTAAAATTTTTGGTACGCGGCGGCTACAGGCTCAAAGAACTTTGGCTCCTGGATTTTTATCCCCAGACAAGCCACATAGAAAGCCTTGCCGTTCTTGAAAGGTGATTTCGAGGAAGGTGCGATGGTAAACTGCTTCTTGAGAAAACGGTCTGGAATTCACCGGCACATGCAGATTTTTTTCTGCGCCGTAATGGTTCTTTTTCCGTCCGTAATGGCTCCGTGCCAGGAATTTCCGGGTCTCAAGACAGTAAGCCTTGCATCTGCAAAGCTCAGCTGGGGAATAGCATTAACAGGAAAAGTCCTTTCACCCCCTCTGCTCACCGGAGACGGATATGCTGCGGTTTCCGAAGGAAATATAATCACTGTCTTCAATAACGACGGAAAGATAATCTGGAAAAAAGAATTCGAAGAGGAAATATGCCCTCTCCTTTCAAACGGTCACGGCGGCATGCTCTATCTTATATCACCGGGCGGAAAACTGCTTATGCTCAGGTCAGGAGGTTCCGTGGTTTGGAAATCGGATGCGGGATTCGAAATAACGAAAGAGGCTTTTGCGGCAAAGGACGGCAGGGTCTATGCATTCGGCGACGATAAAGCTGCATGCTTCGGAATAAAGGGCATAAGGCGATGGACGCTTGACCTTCCCGGAATCTCCCGTTCCCTGTATCCTGTGGAGCTTGATGACGGCACTCTTGTCATATTTATGGAAAAAAAAGATGAGGATGGAAATACGGTCATGGTTACTGTCAGTCCGTTCGGGGAAAAAGGTTTTTATTACAGCCTTCCGGGAACCGTTTCCGATGCAAGGACCACGCCTTATGGAGCCGTAATCGGATTTTCAGACGGAAGCGCCGTGCTGATGAGGGGAAACGGCGGCACAGTGTATTATGACTGGATGACCGATACCGGAACGAAAAGCCCGGTCAAAATATTTTATGATCCAGTTTCCGGGAGCACCCTGATTTTGAGCGGTAAAAAAGCACTGAACGTTGATGCGGCAACAGGAAAGACCGTTTCCGAATTCAGCATTTTCTGCGGAACCGAATCTGCCGGGTACATTTCCATAAATGCCATGGGTCTTGTGACCGCGGATTCTTCTTATGCCGTATGCTATACTTTTTCCGGGGAACCTGAGTGGATTTCAAAGCTCAATCAAAAGCGGAAGTGGGATTATGTCTCTGCATCCGATGACGGGCATCTTTTTTTCTGCACCAAAAACTGGCTGATAGAATCATACAGGGTCAAGCAGATTCCTTCTCTCTACGGTTTTTCATTTGCCCCTCCTCCATCCGGCGACTATTCCGCCCTTTATGACAAGATGGATCCCAATACAGGAAGGAACGCATACAAGGGGCTTTTTACCGCTGACCAGATTTCCTGTGTGAAAAAAGCTTTTTCCGAAGGTGATTTCTCTGGATCAGAAAAAAAATGGCTTTCCATGCTCACGGATGAAATCGGTGCGGTTGAAGGTGCATGGTTCCAGAGCATTTCTCAGACCCAGACCGAAAAATCCTATCTTTCTTCCGACATGGACTACGTTTCCAAGATACTTGACCTTGCCTCTGAATCCGGTACGGGGCTTTTCCAGAAAAACATCGCATCGCTTATCCATGGAACGACAGACGCACGCAGAATGGAAATACTTGTAAAAACAGCAGGAAAGACGGCGTTTGACCCGGACTTCCTCATGCTTTCGGAGATGGAGAAAATCGTCCTGAAATACAACGGCGCCGACACAATACTCACTATGATATGTGATGCCGCCGTGGAAATATGCAGTTTCATGGGGCGCAGGGCATTCGATGCAAAAGGCCGCTCGATCCTCACCGCCATGATAAACAGCAGGTATTCGGTTCAGGTCAGGACAGCCGCAATGGAATCCCTTGAAAAGCTCAGGAAAATCCTTTCGGAGCAGTAAACGCCTGTTTTTCAAATTTTTTAAAGCATTACGTCAAAATATGTAATTTCCACTTCTTTTTTATGAAGAAACGTTGTATAATGGAAATGGATTGCTGGAACTGAACTGAAAGTCCATCCGGCAAAACGGGAAAAATTGGAGGATTTATGAAAATTAGCAAATGGTTAGTGACCGGTGCACTTTCACTTACAGTCATTGCCGCCGCCGCAGCTTTAACTGTAAACATTGACGAAATCCGCAGCACAAGCGGCGAAGTCATTTCCTTTGACAACTATTCAGGACCTCACGCTCTGATTGAAACTGCCGATGCGATTACTGAAATCGGACGCAATCTCGGAAGACAGGTCGCAAAAAACGTGAATGATTCCGCAACATATGGACGCGGTGCAAAATATTCCGTAATCCATGCTGTCGATTCATCTGAATCTCAGAAACTTGATGCAGACATATTCATACTCAACGGCACTGCATCGGTTGACCACATCACGAACCTGCGCCGCATTCTGATCGGATACCTTACGACCGCATACGGATATGAAAAATCCGACGCTTCCACGATCGCAACTTTCATCACCGTCTACAATGCCGTCTACAGGCAGAATCTTGCGGTGTTCAAGGCAAAGTACAAGGATGCAGTAGTAAAGAACCTCACCGAAGACAAGTGCGGTCTCAGCACAAAATGGAGCGAATGGCCGGGAAACACTCAGATCGTGATTCCTCTCTATGACGTGAACGGAGGGCTTTCAACCGTCGATACATCCATAATCAGCGATTCAAACGTCATTAATTCAATGCGCGAAGAAGACAACCGCGGCGTTGATGAAAGACAGAACATGGTCGACATAAAGGAGCGCGAGGCAAGCAACTTTGCTGATCAGGCACAGAAAGCAGCATCTGATGCAGCTGAACTCAACCGCCAGCTCGAACAGCAGAAGGCAGTGTCCGACAAAGCAAACGAAGACGCAAAGAAAGCACAGCAGACCGCACAGCAGGCAAAGGCAGCCTCTGACGCAAACCCGGAGAACGAAGCTCTCAAGCAGAGGGCAGAAATAAGCCAGGCAGCGGCAAATCAGGCTAAAGAAAAAGCGGACGCTGAAAAGCAGAAGACCGACGAGCAGAAACAGGCCGTCCAACAGGCAGAGCAGCAGGCAGCAAAAGCACAGAGCAGCTCAGACAAAAAGCTTTCTGAAGCAAAGAAAGAAAGGACCGAAATTGCAAAAGACCAGCAGAAGACGCTTGAACAGGCACTTGCAGACGGATACAACAGAAACGCAGTCGTGGGACTCAAGCTCGTGGATGACGACAAGCTTTTGACGGGTCTCGTGAAGATTGATTCAACAACCGGAGAAATCCTTGATGAATCACCTGTAACCGTAATAAGGGGAAGGACGATCATCCCGGTCATGGAAGATTCCAACGACGGTGACGAAGCCGGAAACATAGCGTCATACGTGGCGATCTGCGGCGATAACAACGCTTCAAACAGGGCGGTCAAGCTCTGTCTCCTTGATGCCCTCACGCTTGAGCTTATGGCAGAAGGAAACGAAATCGTTGCGGAAGATTCAGTCCTCGTAAAATACGGCGATGATTTCTACTGCGTGATCCAGAACGGAAACGGCTGGTCAGTGGCAAAATATGACAGCTCACTGAAGCTTCTCCTCAAGAGCCCGGTTTCAGTCCGCCCGGATACACCTATAACGGTAACGTCAAAGGGAATCGTTGTGACTACGGCTTCAAACCAGGTCGCACTCCTCAACCTCAAAGACCTTTCGTCCGTCACTTCGCTGAAATAAGCCTGTGAGTCAGGAAGAAATGCAATGTTGAACGGAATGTCCAAAGAGCCTGCATCCAGACAGCGGAGCTTTTTGGACATTTCTTTTTATCAGGAACCTCCGGAATTTCATTTTTAAAGGTTCACTTATATGCAGTTGACAAAGACGCTGTTTTTTTTTAGATTTTTATAGTTATGAGATGGAGAAATAATTTCAAAAATGAGGCTTCTTCCGAACAAGCGGAAAAGTCTGCAGATAGAATAAAAATCTGGCCTTTTGTTTTTTTACCGCTGCTTTTGTGCATTGCCGCGCTTTTGGGTGCCGCTCTCGGTAAAGGCTTGGCCGTAACGAAAAATACCATAAACACAGAGAATTTCACTGAATTCGACGTTGACAAGCCCACAAGGGTTCTGGACGTAAACGGTGAGCTTATAACCGAGTTTTCCAGTGACCAGAAAAGTGAATTCATAGCATTCCAGAATTTGCCGCAGCAGATTATCGATGCCCTCCTTACACGTGAGGACAAGATTTTCTATGATCACCCGGGATTCAGCATGAAAGCCCTTTTCCGTGCCGTTGTCGGTGTTCTTACCCACAACAGCCTTGGAGGAGGTTCCACCCTTACCCAGCAGATTGCAGGAACTTTGTATGCAGACCGCCGCGACATGACAGTCATGAGAAAGCTGCGCGAGCTTTGGTGGGCAATACAGATGGAAAGGCGCTATTCAAAGGATGAGATCCTTGAGCTTTACCTCAACAGAATCTATTTCGGAGGCGGAACTTCGGGCGTAAATGCCGCATGTAAGTACTACTTCGGTCATGATGCCACGGACATCAATCCTGCCGAAGCCGCAATCCTCGTAATACAGCTTTCAAACCCGGCCTACTACAATCCTTTCGATTATCCAAACAGGGCCATGTCAAGGCAGCAGTACGTTCTTGACGCTCTCGTTGAAGAAGGATACGTTACGCGTGAAGAAGCCGATGAAAGCTTTGACGACTACTGGGCAAATTTCGACTATCTGAGGTCAAATGCCACGGTAAACCAGATGCGCATAGACAACGCCCCTTGGTTCAGCGAATATGTGCGCCGTGAACTGAACGGAATGCTCTACGGAACGGACGACATCTATACAGGCGGATTTACGGTCAACACAACGCTCAATCTTTCGCATCAGAAAGTGGCGGAAGACGTAATGGCCGACTACATTAAATATGCGAACAAAGTCCACCAGAGGGATATATCGACATCAAGAAGAAGCACTTTCAGCAGCTACATTCCTTTGACGGAACTCCTTGCTCTTTCTCTAAACCTTCCGGCAATCAAGACCGGGGAAAAGAGAACCCAAACACTTTCCAAAAAAGAATTCTCCGAAGACATAACGCCTATGCTCGACATCGTTGCGATGATGACCGGAATGAGCGGACTTAAGGGCGAGATAGTTTCGGAAGGACATGCGATACGCAACAAGAACAAGGAATCTTCCGTGGTTGAAGGAACCATGGTCGCTCTTGAAAACAAGACGGGATACGTCGATGCCTTGGTCGGAGGATCCACTTTCGACTATTCAAACCAGTACATCAGGGCGGTTCAGTCATACCTTCAGCCTGGTTCGTCATTCAAGCCGCTGTATTATTCGGCAGCCATGGATGCCCAGGTAGTAACGATGACAACGCCTATAAGCGATACGCCTGTCGTATTCTACAATGAAATAGGAACGCCTTATTTCCCGCAGAACTACGTAGGATCATGGAAGGGAGAAGTCGAAGTATGGTATGCCTTGGCCGCGTCACTCAACATCCCTGCCCTCAAGATACTTGACATGATCGGATTCGATGCCGCCATTGCACGTTCAACCGACCTCTTGGGAATTCCTCAGGAAGAATGGGAAGAACGCTCCATCGTTCCTGTATACGCGCTTGGTCTCGGCGTATGTTCCGTAAGGCCTATAGAACTTGCAAGGGCATTCGCCATTTTCGCCAACAACGGTGAGGAAGTAATTCCTATCTGCATAAGGAACATAGAAGACAAAAACGGAAACATAGTGATCGACGTTGAGCAGGAAACCATAAACAAAAAGAAGGCAAAGGGCGATGACGTGCAGATCATTTCAAAGCAGAACGCCTTTATCATGCAGGAGATGCTCAAGAAGACGGTTTCAAACGGAACCCTCTCTAGCGGATCAAATTTCAGCTCAACCCTGGACAAAATCGGAAAGAACAAGGGAAGCGGATATAAATTCACGTTCAAGAATGAAAAAGGCCAGGCGTTCAATATGCCGGTCGCAGGAAAAACCGGTACTACGCAGAACTGGGCTGATGCCTGGGCGGTCGGTTTCACTCCTTATTATACTTCAGTATTCTGGTTCGGTTTCGACAAGCCGGGAGAATCACTTGGTCTTTCAATGACTGGTTCCGGTCTTTCAGCTCCTGCATGGGGTGACTTCATGCATGAGATTCACATCGGAAAGCCGTACAAGCCGTTCTTTGACAAAGTTCCGGGCGGCATAGTTTCCGCAAAGGTATGTTCCGAAACGGGATGCCTTGCAACCTCAAAGTGTCCTAAGACCGTTGAAGGCTACTATTACAAGGGAACCGAGCCTACTGACACATGTGAAGTCCACTTGTATCAGACTGCTGAAAAAACCGCTTGGTCACGCTTCGAGCTTGAAAGGATTATATACGCTCTGAAATATGACAAGCTGAGCACTGCGGACGGTCTCAAGATTGATCCTGATATCCTCACTGACAGTGCTGAAAAACAGCAGCTTTTGGATGATCTTTTCGGTGGCGATTCAGATTTGGGTGATGAAACATATTCATCCGATTTGAACTCAGGATGGGAGTCATTCTTCTCTGATTATGTTACTGACGATGAGCCGGAACAAGACAGCACCGAAAGCTCCGGTGGAAGCAGTCAGAGTGCAGATGTGCCTAAGAAAACTGAAGAAACTGTCGAAAATGAATCAGCAGGAAATTCTTCGGAAGCGGCAGGCAGTTCTGATGACGATTTATCGTCATTCTTTGAGTAGCGCAGTTCTTCGGAAACCCTGGTGACTTATAGCGGAGGGGCATATGAACGTAGTGCATATTGACATAAACAAGATCAAGGTGAAAAAAAGAGTCCGCAAGGATTTGGGAGATCTGCGCCCTTTGAAGGACAGCCTCAGGACATACGGACTCATGAACCCTATTACCGTAAATTCAAAATATGAGCTGATTGCCGGGGAAAGAAGGCTTGAAGCCGCAAAAGCACTCGGTTGGCCTATGATTGACGTGATAATTCTCGCTCAGGAAATAACCCCGGTGACAAAGCTCGAAATGGAAATAGAAGAAAACAATCAGAGGAAGGAATTCACTGATGAAGAGCTTCTGGAAGGATACAAGCGCCTTAACAAGCTGAAAAATCCTTCCATATTCAGGCGTTTTTTGAATTTCCTTGTCAGGATTTTCGAAAAAATCGGGGAGTTCTTCAAGGGGCTTTTCAAAAAAAGCTGATCCTATATCTTCTTACAATCTTTCAAAAAAAGAGACTGCATTCAAAAACGAAAGCAGTCTCTTTTTTATTTATTCGAGCGGAGGGTTTAATACCCCGCCCCTCTGGGGCGAAACAAGGGGTATTAAATCCGACTGCAATACCTTATGAGAACACCATACCCCGTTGCTCTGCGGCGGGGTTGGTGATTCAATATGCTGATGCTCTATTTAAGCACTACCCTTGCAAACTTTTTCTTTCCGGCTTTTACGACGAATTCTCCGTCTGAATCTGCATCAGAAATGGTCAGCACGGCCTTTACGTCGGAAATCTGCTTTCCGTTCACGCTTGCACCGCCCTGCTGTATAAGACGCCTTGCATCAGATTTTGTTGCACAGAGCTTGGTGTCGAAATAGAGGTCGCATACGTTCACTCCGTTTTCAAAGCTGCTTTTTGGAAGCTCCACAGTAGGCATGGAAGCTTTGTCACCTTCTCCGCTGAATGCAGCCTTTGCACCTGAAAGAGCCTTTTCAGCTTCTTCCTTTCCGTGGATTACGCAAGTGACTTCATACGCAAGCCTTTCTTTTGCGGCGTTTATGTCCCCGGCACAGATCGTATCAATCTCCGGGATTTCTAGGAACGTAAAGAGAAGGAAGAATTTCCGTACGTCTGCATCAGGAACGTTGCGCCAATACTGGAAGAAATCGAATGTGCTGGTAAGAGCAGGATCAAGGAAGACGGCTCCCTTTTCCGATTTTCCCATTTTCTTTCCGTCTGCACGCATGATCAGAGGGAACGTGAGTCCGTATACTTCATGCTCTTTGTTAAGCTCCGTGGTTCCTCCCATCTTGCGGCGTATGAGGTCAACTCCTGCCGTGATGTTTCCCCACTGGTCGGCACCTCCGATCTGCAGATCCATGTTGTATTTCTGGTGGAGCATGTAGAAATCGTATGCCTGGAGAAGCTGATAGTTGAATTCAATGAACGAAAGTCCGCGTTCAAGGCGCAGCTTGTATTCTTCAAAAGTAAGCATCCTGTTGACGCTGAAGCATGATCCTATGTCGCGCAAAAAATCGATGTAGTTGAGGTTTTCGAGCCAGTCCTTGTTGTTTACCGCAAGAGCATGCTCACCGTCAAAGCCCAGGAATTTGTCGAGCTGACGCTTTATGCTTTCAACGTTCGCATCAATCTGGCTGTAATCAAGAAGCTTTCTCATTTCGGTTTTTCCGCTCGGATCACCGATTCTTCCAGTACCTCCGCCGATAAGTGCGACCCCCCTGTGACCGAATCCGATCAGATGACGGAAAGCGAAGAACGGTACCATGTGTCCGATATGAAGGCTTGCACCGGTCGGATCACAGCCTACGTAAAAAGTTATCGGGCCTTTGTCCATTTTGTCGGAAAGGGCTTGCAAGTCAGTACACTGGTTGAAAAATCCGCGTGCCTGCAAAGTTTCTATTGCCTTGTTCATTAAAAAACCTCCAAATCAGGTCAAAAATTTATCATGGCAGGATTATTGTGTCAAGGGCATTGCGAATATGCCGATTATTATAAGTACGGACGATATGTGTTCAAGAAGGTGGGAAAATGAAAGGCAGAAATGTTTTTTTTAAATGCACGGCGGCCCTGTTGTTTGCCGTCTGCGGTGGATTTTGCTTTGCTAAAGAAGAAAGCTATTATCTTGAAGTTGACGAATATCTTGGTCAGCCTGTAGAAACCGTTGAAGCAGTTCTCGGCGAACCTTCAGAAGACGGAATCAGCACGATATATGCAGATTATAAAAACGATTCCATACTTGACCCCGAATACAGCATGTATTTTCCGGACGGAGAGCTTAAATCAGGCGTAAAAGTCCGTGTAATGGTCTGGGAATCATCCGAAATATGCTCAATTGTATGGGCAAAACAGGATTTTGACAGCTACGGAGACTGGATCGTTTTCACTTCAGTAGCCCACGACGACAACATAAAATTCCAGTAATCAGATTGCAGAAGAGAGCTCCTTTTGCTTGAAATCTGCTTTCCATGTTCCCAAGAAGCCTCTTTTGTTGTATACTTCCGGCATGACTTATGACATACTCCGTGCCGGGTGCGCATCACCGGATCTTAAAGTTGCTGATTGTGATTTCAACGCTGACAAAATAATCGAGACGGTAAAGGAAGCCGATGAAAAAAAAATAAGGCTCCTTGTATTTCCTGAGCTGAGCATAACCGGATACACTTGTGCTGACCTTTTTTTCCAGACTGCATTGAAGCAGAGCGCAAAAGATGCATTGGAGAAAATCGCCTGCCAGACAAAAGATACGTCCGTCGTTTTTACAGTCGGTCTTCCATTTGAATCTTACGGCGCGATATACAACTGTGCCGCATACGTTTTCAAGGGTCAGATTCTTGCAATAATTCCAAAATCATACATACCGAACTACAGCGAATTCTATGAAAGGCGTTGGTTTGCTCCTGCATCTTCAAAAATGGAAAGGGAGGTTTTCTTTTCCGAAAAATTTCCGGAGATACCGTTCGGAACGGACATACTCATTCAGGACGAAAACAATCCGCTGCTTACGGTATGCACTGAAATCTGCGAAGACGTGTGGGTTCCGCTACCCCCTTCAACCAAAGCCGCAATGTCAGGCGCAACCGTGATAGCAAACCTGAGCGCAAGCAATGAAGTCGTAGGAAAGGCAGATTACAGGAGAATGCTGGTTTCCGCACACTCCGCAAAAACAGTGACGGCATACATATACTCTGACGCAGGCCATGATGAAAGCACGACCGACATGGTTTTTTCCGGCCACAACCTGATTGCGCTGAACGGAACGATAAAGGCAGAATCAAAGCTTTTCGGTGACTGCGGAAAAATATTGTTCTGCGACCTTGACCTGGAGCGTCTTGCAAAGGACAGGCAGAGGACAACAACGTTCAGATGCTGCGCAGAAAACAACGTCCCGGATCCATACGATGAATACAGGGTTGTGTGCGTGCCTTTCGCTGAAAATGATTTTGCACCGGAAATCAGAACTCATGAAGGAATCGGTTTTACTGCAGAAAGAAAAGATGATGAAAAATCTATAGAAAAAAAGCTCTTTGATTTCATCGACCCGCATCCTTTTGTTCCTTCCGATGAAAAGAAACGTGAGGAAAGATGCCGTGCGGTCATTGAAATGCAGGCGGAAGGTCTTGCAAAAAGATTGAGGCACATAAACGCAAAAAGCGCTGTAATCGGTCTGAGCGGCGGACTTGATTCCACACTTGCCCTTTTGGTTACGGCGTATGCCTTTGACAAATGCGGCATAGAAAGAAAAAACATCGAGGCAATCACTATGCCGTGCTTCGGCACTACGGACAGGACTTACGGAAATGCATGTGCGCTTGCCGAAAAAACAGGTGCATCGCTTAGGGAGATAAACATAAAGCTTGCGGTGAACCAGCATTTTTCAGACATAGGCCAGGATCCTGAAAATCATGACGTGACATATGAGAATTCCCAGGCACGTGAAAGGACTCAGATTCTAATGGATTATGCGAACAAGACCAACGGAATCGTAATCGGAACCGGAGATTTGAGCGAGCTTGCATTAGGCTGGTGCACTTACAACGGAGACCACATGAGCATGTACGGAGTGAACGGCTCCATTCCAAAAACGCTGGTGAGATATCTAGTGCAATGGTTTGCCGACAAAGCATCCTCTGACGGTGACAAAGATCTTTCATTGGT
The DNA here is from genome assembly GCA_017421145.1 of Treponema sp. The sequence goes on along the minus strand of JAFOTA010000097.1, from coordinate 5,806 downwards.
CCTAAACGACATACTTGATACACCAGTAAGCCCGGAGCTGATTCCGCCCGAAGGAAAAAACATAAGCCAAAAAACGGAAGAAATAGTCGGGCCTTATGAGCTGCATGACTTTTTCCTTTATTATGCGCTCAGATGGGCATATTCACCAAAGAAGATTTTCTTCCTTGCGACACAAGCTTTTAAGGGAACTGATTATACAAAAGAAATCATAATGAAATGGCTCAAGACTTTTTACAGGAGATTTTTTTCACAGCAGTTCAAGCGGAGCTGTATGCCTGACGGAGCCAAAGTAGGAACCGTAAGCCTTTCACCGCGCGGTGACTGGAGGATGCCTAGCGACGCTTCTTCAAGGGCATGGCTTAAAGAACTTGAAGACATGGAGAATAATTTCTGATGCTTTCATATCAGCACGAATATCATGCAGGGAACCACGGCGACATATTGAAGCACACATGCCTTGCCGCAATACTTGAGTCCCTTGTAAAAAAAGACAAGCCGTTCACGTTGATTGACACTCATTCCGGTGCAGGACGTTTTTCGCTTGATGACGAAAGGCTCATTAAAACAGGTGAAGCAGAATCCGGCATCGTAAAGCTTGAAAAGGCACTTGAAAATGCATCTGAAATTCCTCAGGCCATAAAGCTCTATGCAGAAATACAAAAACCGTATTTCAAGAGAAAGCTCTATGCAGGAAGCCCGGAGATCGAAAGATTATTTTTGCGTGACGGGGACATCTGCCATCTTATAGAAAAACATCCGGCGGCATTGAAATCAATAGAAGAAAATTCAAAGCTCCCTCTGATTACCGGCCAAGGCGAAAAAAATCAATCAGGAAAATGCATGGTGCATGACGGAGACAGCTACAAGACTCTTTTTTCACTTGTTCCTCCGAAAATCAAAAGGGGGCTTGTCCTTTGCGACCCGAGCTATGAAGACAAATCCGATTATCTACAGGTCACGGACGCATTGAAAAACGTCCGCAAAAAATGGAACACCGCAGTGATCGCCTTGTGGTATCCGCTACTTGAAAGAAAGAAAAATGAAACCGCGCAGATGCTTTGTGCACTGGAAGATTTTGCAAAACTTGGCACAAATCCGTGCGGAACGGCAAGATTCGAGCTTGAAATCTACCGGAATGACAATCTTCCGCCTGAAATGCAGGGTGATGCATGTCCTCACATGAGGGGAAGCGGAATGTTCATAATAAATCCTCCGTGGCTTTTGGAAGAAAAAATGAACGAAGCCCTTTCCTTCATGCAAGGAATATTCTGCACCTGACTCCAAGGGAAACGGTGAACAATCTTAATGCAGATTATTCAGTGCCGTTCCCTGAAGCTCAATCAGAAGGGATTCAATTTTCAACGCCAGCTGAAAACTTTATGACCTCACCGTCTTTTGATGCCGTTATAGTGCTTCCATCCTGTATGTTTCCTTCAAGAAGCATGCGTGAAAGCGGATTTTCCACATAGGACTGCACAGCCCTTTTTACCGGACGCGCACCAAATGAAGGATCGTACCCGATGTCCGACAGAAGATCTACTGCGGAATCCTCGAAAACCAAGTTTATGCGGCGGTCTGAAAGCCTTTTGCGCACTCTTTCCAGCTGCAGCCTGACTATAGATTTTATATTCTCTTTTCCAAGCTTGTTGAAGCATACTATCTCGTCAATCCTGTTAAGGAATTCCGGGCGGAACGAATGTTTGAAAAGTTCTTCAAGCCTTGCGTTCAGTTCGGAAGATGAGATGCCGCTTCCTTCGCTTTCCAGAATCAGGTCGGATCCAAGGTTGCTCGTCATTATTATGATAGTGTTCTTGAAATCGACTACGCGCCCCTGACCGTCAGTAAGCCTTCCGTCATCCAGAACCTGAAGCAGGATGTTGAATACGTCCGGGTGTGCCTTTTCTATTTCGTCAAGCAGGACAACAGAATACGGTCTTCTTCTCACCGCTTCCGTAAGCTGGCCGCCTTCCTCATAACCGACGTATCCCGGCGGTGAACCGATGAGCCTTGTGACAGAGAATTTTTCCATGTATTCGCTCATGTCGATTCTCGTGAGGGATTTTTCATCGTTGAAAAGAAAATCGGCGAGTGTTTTTGCAAGCTCCGTTTTTCCGACTCCGGTTGGTCCCACGAACATAAACGAACCTAGAGGCTTGTTCGGGTCATTCAATCCTGCGCGGTTCCTTCTGATTGCATCTGAAACTGCGTTCACGGCTTCATCCTGCCCGATCACGCGCTTGTGGAGCACCTGCTCAAGATTCAGGTACTTCTGCTTTTCGCTGGTCATCATCTTGGAAACCGGAATTCCTGTCCAAACGCTAACGACCCTTGCGATATCCTCTTCCGTAACTTCCTGCCTCAAAAGGCTGTCGCGCTCACCGGAAACAACAAGCGACTTTTTTTCTTCATCAATTTTTTTTTCAAGCGCCGGTATCACTGAATATTTCAGCTCGGCTGCTTTTTCAAGGTTTCCTTCCCTGGTGTATTTTTCTTCCTCGAACTTTGCCTTTTCAAGATCTTCCTTAAGCTTGCGTCCGCCTTCAATCGCTGATTTTTCGTTCTGCCAGCGGAGTTTCATTGCATCGCGGCTTGCGCTTGTTTCTGCAAGTTCTTTTTCAAGTTTTTCAAGCCTTTCTTTGCTTGCAATGTCATCCTCTTTTGAAAGTGACTGCTTTTCTATTGCCAGCTGGAGCAGCTTTCTTTCAAGCTTGTCAAGTTCAACCGGTTGGCTTTCAATTTCCATTTTGATACGGCTTGCCGCTTCGTCAACAAGGTCAATGGCTTTGTCCGGGAGGAATCTGTTGGTTATGTAGCGGTTGCTCAATGATGCTGCGGCCACAAGTGCCTCGTCATTGATTTTTACGCCGTGGTGGATTTCATATTTGTCACGGAGTCCGCGGAGGATTGCAATGGTATCCTCAACGCTCGGTTCTGCACAAAACACCTGCTGGAACCTTCTTTCAAGCGCGGCATCCTTTTCTATGTATTTTCTGTATTCATTAAGGGTCGTAGCACCTATGACACGTAGATCACCCCTTGCCAAAGCAGGTTTCAAGAGGTTCGATGCATCCATACCTCCTTCGCTTGCCCCGGCACCGACAATGGTGTGAAGCTCGTCGATGAAAAGTATTATCTGCCCTTCTGATTTTGAAACTTCCGTGATCACGGCCTTGAGCCTTTCTTCAAATTCACCCCTGAATTTCGTTCCTGCGACAAGCTGTCCAAGGTCAAGTGAAAGGAGCCTTTTGTTTTTGAGGCTGTCCGGTACGTCCTGGGATGCAATCCTTCTTGCAAGTCCTTCAACGATCGCTGTTTTTCCAACGCCCGGTTCTCCGATCAAAACAGGGTTGTTCTTTGTCCTACGGCTTATGACCTGCATTACACGCCTTATTTCCTCGTCACGTCCGATTACAGGATCGATTTTGTCCTGTCTTGCACGTGCTGTCATGTCAACGCAGTATTTTTCAAGCGAACGGAGCTTTCCTTCAGGATCGTTGGAATCTACCCTGTTGTTTCCCCTCACGGATTTCAATGCAGTAAGCGCCGCCTGCCTTGTTGCCCCAAGTTTTCTCAGAAGCTCCCCTGTTTTTCCGTCGCTTTCCGTCATTGCAAGGAAGATGTGCTCGGTTGAAAGATAAAGGTCTTTCATGGCGTTCATCTCATTTTCTGCCTTGGCAATTACTTTTTGCGCGTCAGGAGAAAAAGATGTCTGTGCGCCGCTTCCCGTAACGCTCGGATATCCGTTCAAAAGAGCTTCTATTTCGCTTTGTAGAGTTTGTTTTTTTATGCCTATCCTTTCGACAAGAGGAACGATTATTCCGTCTTCCTGATTCAGCATCGCATACAAAAGGTGCTCGCAGCCTATTTCACTGTGATCCCTCTGTCTTGCAAGCGAATCGGCTTCTTGAATTGCCGACTGGACTTTAAGCGTCATCTGATCAAAATTCATATTTTGCCTCCTGCTTACGTCTGAAAATATATAAAAATATTTTCCTGCAATCAAATTTTTCTGGAGGATTTTTAATCAGAAATTTTAAGCTCAGGAAATCCTTGACCGCGCGTTAAAGTTCAGGAAGCTCGTAGCCGCCGTATTCACAGACCATGTTTTCGACTCTTGCGTACTCAATCTGTTCAAGGGCTTTCTTTATTTTTTTGAACACCTTGACTTCGCCGGTTCCTATTCCGGAGCCTGCAACCCTGAGTATCTTTCTTTTTCCTTCCGGGCATTCGTAATCACGCAGGAACATCGCTTTGTCCGAGCAAAATCCGTCTATGTCGATTACATATTTGTTGTTGCTTATGCTGACCGACCAGTGGAATTTCACGTCGTCATCATCTTCTTCAGGGATTTCCGTGAATTCATATGACAGGTCGAGCTTTTTTGCTTTGTCAGCTGAGAAACAGTATTTTCTTCCTTCGATGGATGCCATTATGGACACAGAGTCATCGTAGGTGCCCTGAACTACGAAGCATGAATTTTCGAGCGGTTTTCCGGTATTCTGGCAGAAAAACTTGGATGAGTTCATGTGGTAGTAATGTTCGAGCAGGGATTTTCCCCAATAGACTTCATAATATCCGAAAGATTTTTTCGGTGTTACGGTATATTCTTCGCCGTCAAAAACTATCTTTCCTTCGAAATCTGTTTTTGCACCGGGAACTGACCAGTTGATCGATCCGTTCTTGAAATCCGGGAATGATATTTGCGTTTCATAGCGCAGGTTCCATGACATGCTTCCAGCCTGGCACAAGAGTTCCGGTCTTTCTGAAAGCTCATCTTTGGTCACGCAGACAGAGCCGTATGTAGAGCTTGTCGTGAGTGCACATGCATTGTTTTCATTTGTACCGACTTTGAAAAGAAGCTCAGTTCCGCCGGATTTTATTGCATCGGACGGAAAATAAGCGTTCATGTGCTTTCCGTTTTCCTTGAAAATGCCGCCTTTCACCATGACGAAGCTTGGCTGGACATATTTTTCTGCCTCAACGTCAGCTGCAGACAATGTTCCCGCAAGTGCCGAGTGCAAATCTTCAGGTGAAATCTTCGCACGGCTTTTGAATCCCAAAATGCATTTTTCGGGTGAGACTGCTGGGTTTACTACATAGAATTCAATGAAAAAGACCTTTTCCTCTGCAGTAACGGTGCTTACCCCCGACATGACAAGACGCCAGAGATCAAAACCTTCCTTTCTGAGGTGGCCTTTAAGCATATATCTTTCGTTTTTATTAATTTTCTGACCTGACATATATTCCAACCAAAAATACAAATGAACGGCACAGGCGCAGATCCTTATCCAGCTTTGGACATTGCTGCCGCATTCCATGCCTTATTTGTATTTTCGACAAAATAACAAGCTATTTAAACATTTTCCCGATAGTTTTGTTTATACCCTCTTTATCTGCCGGATAATTTTCGTTAAGGAATTCAAAACATTCCTGTGCATCGCGCTGGACATGCTCGTACCAGATTGAGTACAGTTCAGGCTCAAAATCTTTTCTTGGGAAAGGCGCTCCCTGAACGTCAGATACCAAAAGCCTTATCATTGACAAAAGTTTTTCGCCATTCTCGTCTCTTCCCATAATATTCTCCTAAGTCAAAGGAAGTCCAGGACTCCTATATGTCATCTTTTCTTAAGCGGCGTACAAAATATACATGCAAGCCATCCTGGAAAAACACAGCTTTCCAAGATTCCACTATATTATAACGGCAAACTTATAATTTTTCCAGTATTTTCTTTATTTTTTGCAGAAAACAGGGATTTCGGGCAGAAAATCACAGTGGAAAAAGTTCCGTCATCTTCCATGATCCTTT
>JAFOTA010000096.1 GCA_017421145.1 Treponema sp. | reverse complement strand
TACGATGACGATAAAATCACCCATGAAGAATCGTCTGCCGGTTATTCAATAAACAGAACTTACAATGAGGATGGATTGGTCGAAACATTGTCTGATCCTTATAAAAAAGTTTCGTACACTTATGATGAGTTCAAAAATCTTGTCGGCGCAAAATACAATGACGGAACAACGGAAATGTGGATTTATAGTCAGCCGTACAATCTTCTTTCGGAGTATAAGGACCGTGACGGAGTAAAGACAAAGTTCTATTATTCATCAAACGGCGGCCTTGAAAAAATTGAAAGAAATGGTTTTGTCATTCAGACTTACGCAAGAGATTCTGCAGGACGTGTGATTGCAGCAAAAGGAATCAATAGAAACGGAAATTATGTTTATGATTCCGACGGTCTTTTGATTGCCGATGCAAACGGAACATACGCTTATGATTCGCAGGACAGAATTGTTTCGTATGATACGAAAGACGGATATTCATGGTGCTTTGGATATACGGATGACAATAAAATCCAGACGGCTGTTTTGCCAGGAAATCTTTATGAAAAAAATGAATACAACAAGCGTAAGGATCTGGTCAAAAAAGTTCAGAAAGATTTGTTGAGCGGTGAAACAAGGATTTATGAATATGCTTATGATTCAAGGCATCTTCCGGTTTCTGTTTTCATCGGATGCGGAAAAAATGATGATGCTGCCGAAAAAAATATCTACAAGGCGAGGAGCATTGAATATTACCCTTCGGGAAAAACAAAGTCCATAACCGATTGGAACCGTGGTGACAGCATTGAGCTTGATGCGGCTGGTGTCAAACGTTCTTACGCTTATGCCAAGGGAAATCTTTCTTCTATTAAAATAAGTTTTGTTGATTCATCAGGCACTGAAATCGGCAAGTCTTATGAAGAAACTTATGGCGTTTCATATTCAGGCGGCAAAAAGCTTATGACGGTGAAAGACGGACTTGGAAATAAGACGGTCATCAGTTTCAATGATTATGGTTTTATCGAAAAAATTACGGATCCTTGTGAACGTTCAGTTTCATGCGAGTATTCTCCTGCCGGAGTTTTGAAAAATGAAACGGGCATTTACGGCGACCGCATGATTTATGGCTGGGATAATGCTGTGGATCAGGTGAGCAGGATCACGGATTCATATTCAAAAATCGTTGATTATATTTATGATGAAAACGGAAGATTGAAATTTGAAAAATATGCTGACGGAGAAAAAAATGAATATGTGTATTTTGAAGAAAGCGGAGTGAAAACCACCGTTAAAAAATCTGCGTCATCGACAACGGCTGTTTCTTATGATTCAATGGGTGTTGAAGTTGCCCGGAAAATTACGGATGCAGAAGGAAATGTGATTTATGACAAAGCTGTTTCCGTTGATAAGAGAAACAATATCGTTTCACAGAGAATCGGCGGTGTGCATGTTGAAAACAAATTCAATGCATGGGGTGACGTGTGTGAAAATCTTTCGACAGGCGTGAAATATGTTTATGATGAAAACGGAAGCTGCATTTTGATTGATGACGGAAAACTCCCGGTTGAAATTCAGTACAATGTTTTCAATAAAATTTCTTCTGTAAAGATTGGCGATAGGTTTACAAAGTACGCTTATGATGCCGGCGGAAATCTTCTGAAGGTTTTTGACAATGCAGGAATTGTTGCGGAATACGCATATGATGATTCCGGCAATATGATTTCGGAAAGAGGACGTGCAAATCCTGTCCGTGAATATGAATATGACAATGCCGGAAATCTGATTAAGATCATTGAGGCAGGTCAGACCATTCAGACCATTGAGTATTCAAAAGATCTTCGCAGGCAGAAAATTGCGGATGCAAAAGGCAAGTCAAGGATCATTGATTATGATGGTTATGGAAATGCAGTGTCAGTTACGGACAGGCTTGGAAAAACAAAATCTGTTTCTCTGAACCGCAGCAAAGGAACGACTGTTTTCACGGATTTTAATAAAAACAAAATGACCGTTGCAAAATCAAATGGAGGCAATCTTGTAAAAAAGACATTTGGAGACGGAAGCTCAGAAAAAATTCAATATGATTCGCTTGGCTCCATCGTAAAAATGGAAAATGCTTTTGGAACGCAAAAATATTCTTTTGATTCTGCACATCTTTTGTCATCTGTGGTTGACGGTGAAAAGAAAATCAGCTATGCATATAATGATGCGGGCCGCCTTGTTTCAATGACAACGGATAATCATGATTTCAATTATGATTATTTTGCGAACGGGGTTTTAAAATCTGTAAATCATGGTGATTTCAAGAGGACTTTCTCTTATGATGATTTCGGCCAGCTTGTTTGTTCGACTGACGGCAATTCATCAAAAATCTGCTATGAATATGATGAAGTAGGAAGACCTGTCCTGATGTATCAGAAGGATTGTTCTGGCAACATCATTTTTGTTGAAGGAACTGTCTACGGTTTTGACGGCCGTATTGCATGTACTTTCGATAAAGATGGAAAAGTTACGACATACGAATATGACAGGCACGGAAGAATTTCAAGGACTTGCATTCCGTTCGCTCAGCCTTTCTTGGATGAAGCAAAGGAAGAATTGTCTGAATGCGGAAAAAATCCGAATGATTCTATAATCCTTGAGATTGCGTCCGTTGATTCCAACACAAAAAAATCTGTAAGAATGCTGATGAATAAAATCGGGCTTTCATCATTCAACTTGGATTCTCTTCAGGAAGTTTGGGCAGAATATTATGCCTATGATGAAAACGGAAACCGCATTTCAAAAATCACTCCGGCCGGGAAAATGGAATATGAGTATGATGCGGAAAACCGTCTTGTGAAAATTGCAGGACCTTCACCTGTCGTTTTTGCATATGATGACAACGGAAACATGCTTTCGAGAAAATCAAATCTTGAATGCAGGCAGTGGAAGTATTCACAGAACAACAGGCTTGTATCAAGCGTATTTTCTGATTATAAACATGATTCTTATTCGTCGCTTGAATACGGATATGATTGCATGGGACGCAGGATATTTACAAAAGATTCTGCCGGAAATTTGGTTCACAATCTTTACGATGGATTTACTTTCGACAAGATTTGTGAATGGCATGACAAGGCGAATTCCTATAGTGCGCAGTTGAACGGCTCTTCAGAAAATTCAAGGATACGCTTCAGGGATATTGATGGAAATGACAATGCTCAGCAGAGGGCTTACAGAGTGTCATCTGCTTCAGGGACTTGTCCGTTTGACCGCTATTATATCTATGCAGGCGGTAATATTGCGGCGCAGTTCAATGAAGGATATTCATATTCAAGGGAGCGGCTTGTAAATGAGGATGTGTTCATGTTCTGCACGGATCAAAAAGGAAGCGTCCGTACTGCACTCGGTGTTCGCGGTGATTTTGCATTCGGCATGAACTATGGTTTGAACGGACAGCCGTATTTTTCAACGGATAAAAATCTGAATGCGGGATTCGTGAGTTCTGAAATTGCATCATCTTTCGGTGCGGATATCGGGTTCAACGGCAAACAGTTTGATTCGATCGATAAAACCTACAACTATGGTTTCCGTTCTTATTCACCGGAGCTTTCTATCTTTACGACGGAAGATCCGATTCAGGACGGTGAAAACTGGTACAGCTACTGTAAGGGAGATCCTGTAAACCATGCTGATATGCTTGGTCTGAAAAATGTTCCTGCGGATATGGTCGGATTGATGAATGACTATGGTAAGAATGTCCTGCTTGGAAATTCAAATTCCGTCTATCTTCATCAGCAGGGATGCTATGTCACCGTTTTGTCGGGAATAATAAACACGGTAAAAAACAAGACAGGTGATGAAAAATTCACGCCGCTTACGGTGAACAATGAGAAATCAAATTTCACGAAAACTGATCAGTGCATTGTCACGGATTGGGTGTGCAAAAATTATGACATCAAATATGACCAGTATATTGATGGATACAGCTACAGGCAGATTGCTGACAAAATAAACGAGCTTGACAAATCTTCTGTGGATTATTGTCTTGCGGTGAAGTTGACAATAACTTCTAAGGGCACGCAGAGAACCGACGTCCACTGGGTAACGACGGATACAGGAACCGTTAAGATTGACGGAAACGAATATGTCAAGGTGATCGGAACAAGTGTGTGGGACAATGCCAAGTATAAAGAAGGTTGGCTTGACAAAGACGGATCAAGCTATGCACCTATTGAAGATTTGATTGGTCTCAGGGCATTCCAAAATGATGAACCGGAGGTAAAAAAGAACAAGTAGAAATTTTTAACGGGACCTCAGAAACGCTTGTTTTTGGGGTTCCTGAATTATTTTCATTATTTTATTGAATTAACATGAAGTTGTTGGTAATATGTATGCGCATTAAAAATGTCATTTACATATAAGGAGATTGTAAAATGAAAAAAGTTCTGTTGGTGTTTTTTTTGGTTCCATTATTGTTTATTGGATGCTCAAAAAAAGGAGAAGAAGTTTCTGGAAAAAATGGCCAGACTTTCTTGAAGGTTTCGGTGTCGGAGGATAACGTTGAGCTGCGGTATAATCCGAAGGAAGAATCATCAAGCAGTGACAGGAAGCTGAACAAAGGTGATGAAATCTTTGTTGCCGGACTTGACCAGAAAGAGGCTGTCCTTGACGGCAAAAAGGGCTTTTGGGTGCGCGTGTTTACTGATGATGTGTCATTGGATTGTCCGTATTGGGTTTTCTCTTCAAAAATTGATGCAGGAAAAAATCTTTCGCCGAACACTATTTCTTTTGTGTCTGAATCAATAAAAGACAATGGAAAAATCACCGTTGCCATGAAGGGCAGGTCAAACAAGGCCGCAAAGCATGATGTTTCTGTTAAGCCGGTTGGTGACTTTTATTGGTTCTCATGGGAAGGCTGCGATGAAGGATTTAATTATGCTGACCCTGTTGGAATTTTTATTTTCCATCCGTCTGATAAATCCATTGTGCGCTTTTTCCCTGTAGGACAAATGGATGCCTATGAAGGGATTAAGGCAAGCCCCAGCCCGGATTTGAAATATGTTTTCGGTCTTTATGGTTCAAGTGGAATGTGTGTTTATGATGCGGCAACGGAAGAAAAGATTTTTGACGGATCCTATTATATGGACATTGAGTATTCCGATGGAAAAATTGTTTGGACGGAACATAAGGGCCCGCCGTTCATGGACGGCAGGCCTTGCTGGTGCAGCTTGGTTAGTTTGAGATTCAGGTTTCTTCTGCCTCGGCAGTCGTAGTCTTCTTCTCTTTGACGTTCTTGTCCTT
>JAFOTA010000095.1 GCA_017421145.1 Treponema sp. | reverse complement strand
AGTTTTGTTCGGGCATGGAGAATCTTCGAATCTGGCTGTACCGTTTTCCACAATTATGACAGACGTGCCTATCAGCCCCTTGATTTCGTAACGTCCGTTTTTTTCAAGGGAATAAACATATTCGTTCCCGCATGCTGATATTATGAGATTTTTTTTCTCACCGGAGGCATTTTTGATCATAAAAAAAGAAAAAACGATTGCCGCAGCAAACAAAACCGCCGCCAAAACATCGCCGAAACGCAGCTTATTCATAGAACCCTTAATAAAAGGTATGGATTTTAGCTCCCATGGTCAAGAAAATTCGATGAAATCTGTTTTTGAATCGTGGAAATGTGGTATAATGCCGGCGGAGTGATGAAAAAATGTACAATCTGGCACAAGCGGCGGCAATAGCGGTGATCGGCGGGGCAGACGGGCCTACTGCAATTTATGTTTCCTCGGAGTTCCCCTGGGTGATTCTTGTTTTGAGCGTCCTGTTCATTTCCCTGTTTGTCTTCTTCCTTGTGCGGTTCATAAAAAACATCCGCAGGAAAAACAAAAAGAAAAGCGTTGTGTACGGCATTGTCTGTCTGCTCATGCTTTTGATTCTTACTATATTTATGGTAAGCAGGATTTGTGAATTCGCACGCTATAAAAAAATCCTATGCCAGATTGATTCAACGGAAAGTCCCCTTTTTGCTCAGGATGATTTTGTGAAGGATGATTCGGCGGAAATCAAATCGCATGCTGCGGAAATTAAAAAAGACGGGAAAAATATCGAAGAACGTTTTTTGCTGCCGGATGGTTTTGTCAGGAAAGATTATGATGAAAAATCATTTGCGGAATTTTTAAGGAAGTTTCCTCTGAAAGATTTCGGGGAGCCTGTGCTTCTTTACAACGGAGAAAAAAAATCCGGCCGTGTTTATGCGTCGGTTTTTGACATGCCGATTTTGAATCAGGATTTGATCCAGTGCGCTGATGCCGTAATCAAGCTTTATGCAGAATGGCTTTATGAAAACAAGCGTTATTCAGAAATAGCCTTTCACATAACGAACGGACTTTTTGTTCCTTTTGAAAAATATGCGGAAGGATCAAGGCTGGTTGCCAAAGGTGATGACGTTGAATGGAAAGACGGCTTCAAAAAAGGTTATGACCGTGAAATTTTTGATTCCTATCTCCGCACGATTTACACTTATGCCGGAACCATTTCTTTGTCGAAAGAATCAAAGCCTGTTGAAATCAGCGATATTGAGCCGGGTGATTTTTTTATAAGCGGCGGAAGTCCTGGTCATGCCGTTCTCGTTCTTGATGTAGCTGAAAACCAGTCTGGCGAGCGCATCATGCTTTTGGGGCAGAGCTACATGCCGTCGCAGGAATTTCATGTCCTAAAAAGCTTTGAGGATATAAATCCGTGGTACGCAATAGAAGATTCCGTTTTGCGCACTCCTGAATGGACTTTTCAAAAAGGATGCCTGAAACGCTTTTAAATCAGCTTTGCGGGTCTTTTTGTTATTTTTATCACACAAATCAAATAAATTTCCTTTATAATTTGCCCAAATCCTTTGACTATTTTTCTTTTTGCCTGTAGAATGACTATGTAAATTGAGTCAATACTGTGATTTTATTCACATAACAGGGCGAACACAGATGAAAGAGATTCCTGCACCGACAAAAAAAAGGCTGATACTTCTGGAAAGGCTGTTGGCTGACTATAAAGAAGAGCGCATCACATCACAGAAGATTCAGTCGATTACGGGATGGACATCGGCGGTTGTAAGAAGGGATTTCTATCTTCTTGAACTGAAGTGCGGCTCCAGCAACGGATACAAAGTCCGGGAGCTGAGGGACTCAATCAAAAATGCGTTGAATCTTTCAGGAAAAAAGATTGCCTGCTGCCTTGTCGGTCTGGATCGTGTCGGACAGATGCTTTTGGATGGCGGCGGCCTTGATGGTTCAGGATTTTGCCTTACGACCGGATTTGATTCAAACGTGAACAAGACGGAAGTCCTGAGTTCGTCTTTTCCGCTCCACTCAACGATCATGCTGGAGACTGTCATCAGGGCGGAAAGCATCAAATATGCAGTCCTGGCGGTGGATGATTCCGAGGCGCAGAAGATGACCGACAGATTGGTTTCCTGCGGAATCAAGGGCATCGTAAATTACACGAGCTGCCTTTTGAGCGTTCCCGCCGGTGTGTCGGTTGAGAACGTAAGCCTTTTGACCGCGCTTAAAACTCTTGCAGCCGGTAATTGAAGGGCGTTTCTAAAAAAAGATTCCGTGGATAACGGTCTTTATAAAACAATTGTACAAAGGGGTACGCTATGAGCAGAGTCTACAATTTTTCAGCGGGTCCGTCATGTTTGCCGGAAGAAGTTCTTAAGGAATGTGCCGAGGAAATGCTTGATTACAAGGGAAGCGGACAGTCCGTCATGGAAATGAGCCACCGTTCAAAGGTCTACGAGGCAATCATCGAGGACGCGGAGGCTATGGTCCGCAAGCTGATGAAGGTTCCTGAAAATTACAAGATTCTCTTTGTCCAGGGAGGAGGCTCTACTCAGTTTGCGATGGTCGCCGAAAATCTTGGAATCCACACGGGAAAGGCCGCCTATATTGAAACAGGTGTCTGGGCAAAAAAAGCCGCCGCCGAAGCAAAGAATCTCGGAATCGATGTGGATGTAATAGCCTCATCAAAGGACAAGGGATACTCATACATCCCGAGGGTCGAAAAAATCGAAGGTGATTACGACTATGCATACATCTGCTTCAACAACACAATCATGGGAACCCACTACGAGTACATCCCCGACACCGGAAAAATTCCTCTCGTCGCTGATATTTCCTCATGCGTTTTGAGCGAGGAGCTTGATGTCTCAAAATTCGGACTCCTTTTTGCAGGAGCACAGAAAAACCTTGCCCCGGCCGGAGTAACTCTTGTCATAATCCGCGAGGATCTGATTACCGACACACCGCGTGCAGGAACTCCGACCATGCTTATGTACAAGACCCACGCCGACAACGGATCAATGTACAACACACCGCCATGCTACACAATCTACGTGCTTGGAAAAGTCCTCCACTGGATTGAAAAGAACGGAGGAGCCGCCGGAATCAACAAGCTGAACGTCGAAAAGGCAAACTATCTCTACGACTTCCTTGACAATTCCGATTTCTACCACGCAACGGCAGAAAAGGGAAGCCGCTCACTGATGAACGTTCCGTTCCTCACAAAGTATTCAACAGGCTCCACCGATGAAGCGGCCGTGGCAAAGGAAAAGGAAATCAACGACAAGTTCGTTAAGGAAGCAGCTGCAGCAGGTCTCGTAAACCTCAAGGGACACCGTTTGGTCGGCGGAATGCGCGCATCAATCTACAACGCCATGACACTCGACGGAGTTAAGGCTCTCGTTGCGTTTATGAAAAAATTTGCGGAAGAAAACTAGGAGCAGGATATGTACAAAATTCAGACTTTGAATAAAATTGCGGCGGTCGGATTGAATCTGTTTGACCGCGACAACTATGAGATTGCAACCGACATCAACAACCCGGACGCAATTCTTGTCCGCTCAGCCGATATGCACAGCATGGATCTTTCACAGAACATAAAGGCGGTCGCACGTGCCGGAGCCGGAACCAACAATATCCCATGCGCGGAACTTGCACAGAAGGGCGTGGTCGTTTTCAATACACCCGGAGCAAATGCAAACGCGGTCAAAGAACTCGTGATTCTCGGCATACTGATTTCAAGCCGTCCTGTAATCGCGGCGAACAAATGGGTCAACACTGAACTTGCCGACAAGGGTGCGGAGATTGCGACTCTTGCGGAAAAGGGTAAATCAAATTTCGTCGGACCGGAAATCAAGGGAAAGACGCTCGGCGTAATCGGACTTGGTGCGATCGGTGCGATGGTCGCGAACACTGCAATATCTTTGGGCATGAACGTAATCGGATATGACCCGTTCCTTTCCGTAAAGGCGGCGCTTGGCCTCAACCAGAATGTGAAGGTCGTGGAAACTCTTGACGGAATCTACACTAAAGCTGATTACATCACTGTGCATGTTCCGCAGACTGATGACACGAAAGGCATGATCAACGCGTCTTCAATCAAAGTGATGAAAGACGGTGTAAGGCTGATCAACTTTGCCCGCGGTGGTCTCGTGAACAATGCAGATGTACTTGCCGCAATCAAATCCGGAAAAGTCGCTTCGCTCGTCACTGATT
>JAFOTA010000094.1 GCA_017421145.1 Treponema sp. | reverse complement strand
TTGAACCTGAACTGCTTAAGGATTAATTTTCAGGAAGGAAAAACCAATGGCAAAAAGACAAAAGAAAGAGCCTGAAAAACCGTCAACCGCGTGGTTGGGAACTTATGGCGACATGATTACTTTGATGCTCTGTTTCTTTGTTGCTTTGTATGATCCGTCAGATTCCGACGCAGTACAAATGGCACAGCTCCAGGCATCCGTCAGCAATAACAATAACGGCGGCGGTACGTCTCTCAGTGCGGGAAAGCTCTCGGATTTGGGAAACAACGTAAGCTCGCTGCCTTCAACGGAAAGGGGAATCCAGCTCGGACCTGCAAAGAAAAAGGCCGTCACGATTTTTGAACCTGACACGAAGAACAACCGCATCACCGTCACAAGCGATGAAAGGGGACTCGTAATCTCCCTGCTTTCGGACACTTTTTTCGAACAGGGAAGCGCAGAGCTGAACATAGCCGAATGCCGCGACACTCTTCTCCGCCTTTCGACTTTTTTCAATCAGCCGGAAGTTTCGGACAAAAAATTCAGGATCGAAGGACATACGGATGACAACCCGGTTTCTGCTGACAGTCAATTCCCGAGCAACTGGGAGCTTTCATCTGCACGTGCGGCAAACGTACTTCATTATCTGAGTGCGCTCGGAGTGAACGAAAAGCAGTTTTCCATCGCAGGATATGCGAACACCAGGCCTATGTTCGACAACGGAACCCCGGAAGGAAAGGCATACAACCGCCGCGTCGACATCATAGTGCTGGATGAGGGGCATTTTTAAAATAATGCTAAATGATGGAAATCTGATGCCGATAAATAAATGAGGGATGATATACGCTTCCTGCGGAGTCTTTGATCATCCCGGCATAAGAGAGTAATACCGGAATAAAAAAAGGGAATGGAGGATATTATGGCAGACGATAACAACATGGACGGCCTGGACGATGAGGGTACCGGCGCAGCACCAACAAAAAAAGGCGGCGCAAAGAGCGGCATTCTCGGACTTCTGAAATGGATTCTCATAGCCGTTGCTGCAATAATTGTAATCGTTACGGTTGTTTTCATTACGATAAGGATTACAAGTAAGAATGGTCCCAGCGGTACCGAGAACTTTACCGTGGCTTCTGAATATACATCAAAGCGTGAGACGTATGACTGGTATACATCTCTTGACCAGATTAATACGAATACAGACGAGACCCCTTCGGCTTCAGTCCGTGTTCAGGTTGCCCTCGGATACAAGAAGGATGACAAGGCTGCTTCAACTGAAATCACGAACCGCCGTGTGGAAATCACAGATACTCTGCGCCGTTTCTTCTCGGAGCAGACAGCAAGTGATTTGCGCCCTCAGAACGAAGAGATTTTAAGGCAGAACATAAAGGATTTGCTTAACGATACGATCTTAAGCGATTCAAGAATCAGGGACGTGCGCTTTACAGCTTTGGACGTAATCAGTCAGTACTAGTAAGTCGGCGATATAAAAAGGAATTGCTCAGGTGGGATTAGGGAATGAATGAAGTATTATCACAGGATGAAATAGACCAGCTCTTGCAGGCGATAAGTTCTGGTGATAATGAAACTGATGACTTTAAGCCGGTTTCAGACACCAGACGAATTAAAATCTATGATTTCCGCAGACCGGATAAATTCTCAAAGGAACAGATCCGTACTGTATCCAACATGCACGAGACTTTTGCGCGTCTTACGACAACAAGCCTTTCTGCACAGCTGCGTACATTGGTTCACGTACATGTCGCATCCGTTGATCAGCTGACTTACGAGGAATTCATCCGTTCAATTCCTACACCGACAACGCTTGCCGTAATCAACATGGATCCTTTGAAAGGTAATGCCGTCCTTGAGATTGCGCCTGAAATTACCTTTATAATGATAGACCGTCTGTTCGGTGGTTCAGGAGATACGGGCGGCAAGGTCAACCGTGATCTGACCGATATCGAGCAGTCCGTAATGGAAGGCATCATCGTCCGTATACTTGCAAACATGCGCGAGGCATGGACACAGGTAATCGACTTGAGGCCAAGGTTGCAGCAGATTGAGACAAACCCTCAGTTCGCTCAGATCGTTCCGCCAACGGAAATGGTCATTCTTGTAACTTTGGAAATCAAGATAGGCGAGGAAGCGGGTATGATGAACATCTGTATCCCGTACATCACGATAGAGCCTATAATTTCCAAGCTTTCATCACAATTCTGGTTCAGTTCGGTCAGACGAAGCTCAACCACGCAGTATCTCGGTACGCTTAAAGAAAAGCTTTCCGACGTTGAAATGGAGCTGATTGCAGAAATCGGAAGCATGAACGTGCCGATCAGGGATGTCGTGAACCTTCAGATAGGGGATGTCATTAGGTTCAATACGACAAAGGTAGGTGATCCTCTGGTTCTCAGCGTAGGCAGCAGAAAAAAATTCTACTGTCAGCCGGGTGTAGTAGGAAAGCAGCGCGCGGTGCAGATCATTGAGAAGATCAAAGAAAATGACGATGATGAATTCGAAGAGCTAACAGCGGAAGGAGATGATACATTATGAGTGAAGGTGCAATATCACAGGAAGAAATTGATGCATTGTTGTCCGGGGTGGAGTCAGGGGGGCTTAGTGGAGCTTATTCTTCTTCTACACCTTCTGCCGGTAATATGGACATACCTACGCTTCAGAAATTCGCTGAGAAGATGCAGGAAAAGCTTGCTTCCAGCATTTCTGTAATGACAGGAACTGATGCAAAGGTTGACGCTCCGGTCGTCGAGGCGTCAAACAGGGACCAGCTTCTCGCTAAGATTCCTGAAATGCTGGTTGCAATAACAGAAGACTATACAACGGCGCTTGTAGGTGACCATCTTTTTATAGTGTCGCCTGAATTTGCCCAGAAAGTCTCCAGTTTGATTAACAATGAACCCAACTCAGAGTTGGATGATATGGCTCTTTCCGTAATCGGTGAGCTAATGTCAACTTTCTCTGGGGCTGAAATATTAGAATTGAGTCAGGACGGTAAACTTCCTGGTCTTGCTGCAAACCCAGCCGAGGCTCACAACCAGCCGAAGGCTATGGTCAGGATGCCTCAGGGCAGCTTCGCCTTGTTCACGTATCCTGTTACCTTGGACGGTGCACCTTATACAATCTGGGAAGCAGTGAACAGCTCTGTTGCAGAAGGAATGGCTACGGCTCTCGGCGGCGGCGTAAAACCTGCCCCTGCTGCCGCTTCACCTATGAATGCAGCACCGCAATTTAATCAACAGCCAATGATGGGAGGAATACCAAACATGGGAGCAATGCAGCCAATGAATAGTATGTCAGGTATGGATATGGGACAGGTTGCTATGCAGCCGATGAGCAGCCCTAACGTTCAGTCGGTACAGCTGCCTAACCTCCAGCAGTATAATGCTGCCGCAGGTCAGGGAAACATCAGCCTTATTATGGATGTCTTCATGGAGATGACCGTAGAATTGGGTCGTACAAAGAAGACTATCAAAGATATCCTTGGAATGGGTGAAGGAACGATCATCGAGCTGGACAAGCTTGCCGGTGAACCTGTGGATATCCTTGTCAACCATAAGCCGATTGCAAAAGGTGAAGTCGTGGTCATCGATGAAAACTTCGGTGTCCGTGTAACTGAAATCCTTCCGGCAATAGAGCATGTGACCAACCAGATGTAATAGACTCAAGGAGCGGTATAGGTTTTATACCGCTTTTTTTTTGCTTCCTGCGTTTTTTTTACGTTCGCGGGCAGAAAATTTAAAAAAATCTCATGTTTTTCTGTCAGTTGCATTGATTAAAGGCTTGCTTTGAAGTATTTTTAAAGGGAAGCTCAAAAGGTTTCCGTAGGAAAACTCGAAAAACCAGTTTTTTCGTGGGATCCTGTGTTATTTAAAAAAGCTTTCAGGGGTGGAAGCTGGTTTGGGTGGGGGAAAATAAAATTTACTCAGTAAAATCTAAGGCCATTGTTCTGGCGTTCGCATGTCTTTTTTTGCCGGTAGTTTCTGCATATTCCCAGACTGCCGATTATGTTGCCGGTGCTGAAACAAGCACACCTGTAGTTGATTCTGCGTCGGGAAAAAATGATCAGGCTACGGAGGTCAAGCCCGCGGCTAAAAATCCGGAAGAGAGTGCGCTTAAGCTTTCTGATTCTGCGGTTAAGGCCGGGACAAATTCTGACGGTACCAAGAAAACATCCGGTTCGAACACTTTCCTTGTTTTTTTGAGGATGATAATTGTCCTTGCAATAATCATCGCGATCATCTGGATTATATTCAAGCTGCTTCAGAAATCTACCGGGCGCGGATCTTCATCCGAAGATAAATTCCTCAGGAAAGTTTCTTCCATAACCGTAAGCCCGGGAAAAACCGTTCAGGTCGTTACGTTGGTCGACAGGGCGTTCCTTATCGGCGTCGCTGACAATTCAGTGAACCTGCTCTGTGAAATCGATGACCCTGAGCTTATTTCAGCAATGAATCTTTATGCCGACAAAAACGGCGGTTCCTCAAAACCAAAGAATTTCAGCGAAGTGCTTGAAATCTTCATGCCAAAAAAGAAGGGAGCCAACGTCAAGAAAAACGTGTTTGACGACGGAGCCGCACAGCAGGTTCTTAATTCCCTCAAAAGGCAGAGCGACCGCATGAACAAGGATGAATGACATGAAAAACGGATTGAAAAAGTCTTCGAAAAAAAATCTGCCGAGGATAATATTCCTCTCTCTGATGGTGCTGTTTTGTGCGCTTCCGGTTGCATCACAGGCTGCATCGACGTTCCCGGAAGGATCAACGCGCGGCAACACTGAGATGGGCGGCAACATCACAGGAATCGATTTCCCGAACATTCAGTTTTCGGCTACGGCACCGCAGGACGGGCATCAGGTTGCATTTTCCGTGCAGCTTCTTCTCATGCTCACTTTGCTCAGCCTTGCACCGAGCATAATCATACTTACGACCACGTTCCTCCGTTTCAGCATCGTGCTTGACTTCATCAAGAGGGCGCTTTCATTGCAGCAGGTTCCGCCGACGGCAGTTTTAAACGGAATCGCGCTTTTCATGACCATTTTCTGCATGTGGCCGACTTTCAACAGGGTGTACACGGAAGCGTTCAAGCCTCTTTCCGATAATCAGCTCTCGTTGACCGAAGCATACGAGAAGGCTGAGACACCGCTGAGGCTTTTCATGTACGAGCAGATGGCCGATGACGACAGGTATATAGGCGTGTTTGCGTCCATGATCATGGATGACCAGCCTGAGACTCTTGCTGACGTTCCGACCTATGTCCTTGTTCCGGCATACATACTCCACGAGCTGACCGTTGCTTTCAAGATAGGCGTTCTGCTCTACATTCCGTTCATAATAATAGACATGGTGGTTGCGTCGATCCTCATGAGCATGGGTATGATGATGCTTCCGCCGGTGCAGATTTCCATGCCGTTCAAGCTCATGCTCTTCGTGCTTGTTGACGGATGGGGACTTCTTACCACGCAGCTTTTCCACAGCGTAGGTCTTTGATGAGGGGGAAAAAGAATGGGACTTGGTGAAATATCGCAGCTTATGCGCACGGGGATAATGGAGGTCTTCACTCTCTGTGCTCCCGTACTTGGCGCGGCTCTTATAATCGGACTGATCATATCGATCTTCCAGGCCACTACATCAATACAGGAACAGACGCTTACTTTTCTGCCTAAGCTTCTGACGATCCTTCTGGTTCTTGCACTGCTCGGAGGATGGATGTTCAGCAGGATGGAAAACTATACCATAAATCTTTTTGACCAGATTCCTTCCATGGGATAAGTTCTGTAGACAGGTAAAAAAGCATGCTGCAGGAAATAATCGCAAAGGCTCCGCTCTATCTTCTGGTGGGCGTGAGGTGTTTCGCATTCATAATGACTCTTCCGCTTTTTTCATCAAGGACGGTTTCAAGGATCGCGAAGGTGACCCTGGCGATTTATTTTGCCTATCTGATTGCGCCGCGCCTTTCTTTTGCCGCCGGAACTTTTTCTGCATATGCAACTTTCATAACTCCTGAGGGTACGTTCAACCTTGAGTTCATCTTCCTTTTGATAGGAGAGGGACTCATAGGGCTCATAATGGGATTTTTCATTTCTATAATATTCGCCGCATTCAGCACTGCAGGACAGTTCTTCGCTTTCCAGATGGGATTCTCCGCAAGTGAAGTGTACGATGCCTTGAGCCAGGTGGAAAATCCGCTCATGGGACAGTACCTGAACCTTGTTGCGATGCTTGTATTCATGCAGACGGGATGTTTCCAGACACTTTTTTCGGACGGACTTCTTTCAAGCTTCGAGCATCTGAACGCAATGTCCATAGTCGAGCACAATGACGAGATGATAAAATTCCTGCTTCTCGGACTAACGAAGCTTTTCCGCGATGCAATAGTCATAGCTCTTCCGCTCATGGGAACTCTTTTCCTTATAAACGTTTCTATGGGCATACTTGCAAAGGCTTCCCCGCAGATGAATCTCCTTGCAGAAGGATTTCCTATTCTGATTCTGTCATCGTTCTTTATACTTACGGTTCTTCTTCCGTATTTCATAAACTTCGCCGACCGTTCATTTGAAGCCGCGTTCCGTTCGCTCGGGAATTTCTTCAGTTCAATATCGTGGGGAGGCGGCAGCTGATGAGTTTCATTGACTTGCAGTGGTTCGCCCCTGAAGATGAGGGAAGGACCGAACAACCGTCAGAACATAAGCTCCGCAAAGCCCGTGAAGAGGGTCGTCTTGCCAAAAGCCAGGATTTGAGCAGCTCAGTGGTTTTTTTGGCGGGATGCGTTCTCCTTTTGTTTCTTGGCCCATGGGTGGAGCGCAAGCTTGAGGAAGTGATGATTTTCTTTTTTCAGAATGCGGAAGCAAATAACGTTAAAAACGGTCAGTTCGCATACATATTCGCAAGGTATTTTCTAATGCTGGTGATACCGTTCGCAATCACGGGGCTTGTTGCCGGAGTCATAATAAACCTGGTGCAGAACAAGGGCTTCCTTTTTACGACGAAGACCATTCAGCCCAAGTTCGACAAGATCGTTCCGCATTTCGGACAGTATTTCAAGAGGACGCTTTTTTCTTTCCAGGGTGTGTTCAACGTAGCCAAATCCATCCTGAAAGTGATCATACTTTTAATCGTTTGTTTCCTGATGATTTATTCACAGCGTGACAAGCTGCTTTCGGCTGAGAACGTTCCGGGACCCATGCTTGCCATGCAGAATTTCGCTCATACCGCCGGAATCATGCTGATCATCGCGTCGGTCATACTTCTCGGCATCGGTGTGCTGGACTATCTCGTTCAGCGCAGGCAGTTCCGTGAAGAGAACAAGATGACGAAGCAGGAAGTCAAGCAGGAGTTCAAGGAACTTGAAGGAGACCCTGAGGTAAAGAGCCATCTTGATTCTGCCCAGAGGGAGATGCTTTCCCAGAACATTCCGAAAGCAGTGCGGGAGGCTGACGTGCTGATTACGAACCCTACGCATTATGCCGTCGCTCTTCAGTGGAAAAAAAACGTGAGCGTAGCGCCTGCAGTAACCGCAAAGGGTGAGGATCTTATGGCGCAGAACATGAAACGGATGGCACGTGAGAACGATGTCCCGATGATTGAAAACAGGCCTCTTGCCAGAGGACTCTACAACGATTCGAAAATCGGGGATGTCATTCCCGAAAATTACTGGAGGGCCATAGCGGTAATTTATGCCCAGATAGGGTATATGGAGAAAAAAAACTGATAAAATAAGGCTGCAACGGAAAATCAGCATTGAAAATTTGAGCATTATGGGATAAAATAAACTTTAGTGGGTGGGAATTATTATGCCGGAAATTCAAAAAGAAAAAAAGAAAGCCAGTTCTATATTGTCCGTGATCAGCGGTAATGCTGTTGCGGTTGCCGTCATACTGACGGTTCTTATGATGTTCATTCCATTGAACAAAGTCATAGTGGATATTGCCATGGCGCTCAACCTGGCAGTTTCTTTCATAATCCTTCTGACCGTAATCTATACGAGGCGTGCATCGGATTTCACGTCCTTTCCGCGCGTCACTCTGCTTGTAACGCTGTTCGGGCTTGCAATCAACATTGCTTCAACGCGTCTTATCCTTACGCATCCGGTCATAGGCAGGTATGACATAGGAAGCATACCGGGGCAAAGCTCTCTTGTTCAGGCGTTCGCCAACATAGTCACGGGAAAGAGCCTTGTGGTCGGATTCATAATCTTCATAATTCTCATCGTCGTTCAGGTCATCGTCGTTACGAAGGGTGCCGGGCGTGTTTCTGAAGTCAGCGCGCGCTTCACCTTGGACAGCATGAACAACAAGATGTTCGATATCCAGAATGAGCTTAATTCAGGGGCGATCACGGAAGAAGGCCTTCGACCCTCATGGGCCCACCTTCCGCTCTGACGCCTACCCTGCCTATAAAGCTCAGCGTGAGGCTACCCCAGAAGATATCAAACAGTCAGTACCCATCATCAAAGACTTGTTGAGAGCCTGGAACATTCCCATTCTGCAGGTCGATGGTTATGAAGCAGACGATGTCATCGGTACTTTGGCAACGAAAGCAGGTCAGCAAGGTATCGATACCTATATGCTGACCCCAGACAAGGACTAT